>NZ_JBFAAP010000022.1:76618-116576 GCF_040639815.1 Streptomyces sp. NPDC023723 | reverse complement strand
GCCGGCGGCCTGGGGCTCGGGGGACTGCTGGGCCGCGGGGAGGGGGCCGCCCACCGGGGCCGCCCCGCCCCCGGCGTCGGCGGCCCCGCGCGCGTGCCCGCCGGCAAGGGCGCCGAGGCGGCCGAGGACGCCGAGGACGCCGAGGACGCCTGGGACGACGGGCTGATCGCACGGCGGGTGAACGAGACCTCGGGCGGCGCCGAGCCCCACACCGCCGCCTCCGCCTACTCCGCCACCTCCGCCCCCTCCCTCTGCGCCGGCCTGGAGGGCCGTGCCTCGGGCGGCGCCCAGGCCGTGACCCCGCTGGCCTACGACGGCCCGCTCCGCTCCCGGCTGGACGCGCTGCGCGAACTGGTCGGTCTCTCCCGTACCCGCCTGGACAGCCGGACCCTCGCCGAGGCCGGCCGGGTCCTGGACGAGGCCGCCGCGCGGCGCAGGCTCTCCGGGCAGCACACCGTCGTCGCCCTGGCCGGCGCCACCGGCAGCGGCAAGTCCCAGCTGTTCAACGCGCTCGCCGGGGTCAACATCTCGGAGACCGGGGTACGCCGCCCGACCACCTCCGCGCCCATCGCGTGCAGTTGGAGCGACGGCGCCGCCACCCTGCTGGACCGGCTCGGCATCCCGGGCCGGCTGCGCCGGCGGCCCGTGCAGCAGCCCGGCACCGACGCGCAACTGCGCGGCCTGGTCCTGGTGGACCTGCCCGACCACGACTCCGCCGCCGTCCAGCACCGCGAACAGGTCGACCGGGTACTGGCCCTGGTCGACGCCGTCATCTGGGTCGTCGACCCGGAGAAGTACGCCGACGCCGTCCTGCACGAGCGCTATCTGCGCCCGCTGGCGGGCCACGCGGAGGTCACCTTCGTCGTCCTCAACCAGGTCGACCGGCTGCCCGGCGAGGCCGCCGAGCAGGTCCTCGACGACCTGCGCCGGCTGCTCGACGAGGACGGCATCGCGCTGGGCGAGTACGGCGAACCCGGCGCCACCGTGCTCGCCCTGTCCGCGCTGACCGGGGACGGCGTGGGCGAGCTGCGCGAGGTGCTCGGCCAGTTCGTCGCGGGACGCGAGGCACCGGCCCGCCGGATCGCCGCCGACGTGGACGCCGCCGCCGGGCGGCTGCGGTCCGTGTACGTCACCGGGCGGCGCACCGGGCTCAGCGAGGAGGCGCGGGAGGAGTTCGCCGACCGGCTCGCCGACGCGGTGGGCGCCACGGCGGCGGGCGAGGCGGCCGAACGCGCCTGGCTGCGCAACGCCAACCGCGCGTGCGGCACACCCTGGCTGCGGCTGTGGCGCTGGTACCACGACCGGCGCGAACCTCCCACCGGACGGCTCCCGCTGCGCTCCCAGGCCGACGAGGAGGCCACCGCCCGCCAGCGCGTCGAACAGGCGGTGCGTACGGTGGCCGACCGGGCGTCCACCGGGCTGCCCGTGCCCTGGGCGCAGGCGGTGCGCGAGGCGGCGGTGCGCGGCGCGCAGGGGCTGCCCGAGGCGCTGGACGAGCTGGCCGCCCGCTCGGGGCTGCCGCCGGGGCGCCCGCCGCGGCCGGGCTGGTGGCCGATGGCCGTCCTGGCCCAGGCGTCGATGACCCTGCTGCAAGTGGTGGGCGGCCTGTGGCTGCTCGGCCAGATCGCCGGCGTCCTGTCCCCGAACCTGGGGGTGCCGGTGCTGCTGATGCTGTCCGGGATCGTCGGCGGCCCGCTCATCGAGTGGAGCTGCCGGATGGCGGCCCGCGGCCCGGCCAGACGGTACGGCCAGGAGGCGGAGCGGCGGTTGCGGGAGACGTCCGCCGGCTGCGGCCGGGCCCGGGTACTGGACCCGCTGGCGGCGGAGCTGCTGCGGTACCGGGAGGTACGGGAGCAGTACGGGCGGGTGACGGGGGCCGGATCACCCGTTCGGGTGGCGGAGTTCTCCACAGGCGGAGGGTGATCCACAGGGCCCGGCGGGTCCGGTCCGGACGGGGCAGTCTGGCCGTGCGGCGATCGCGACGGACGCGGTCGCCACGGCCGTACGGGACAGCCCCGGCGGCATGGAGGGGTGGGCGAAAATGAACGAGACGATGGTCTGCGTGGTGGGCAACGTGGCGACCCGGCCGGTGTTCCGGGAGCTGGCGAACGGCCCGTCGGCCCGGTTCCGGCTGGCGGTCACCTCCCGCTACTGGGACCGCGAGAAGAACGCGTGGACGGACGGCCACACCAACTTCTTCACGGTGTGGGCCAACCGCCAGCTCGCCGCCAACGTGTCGGGATCGCTGGAGGTGGGGGAGCCGGTCATCGTGCAGGGCCGGCTGAAGGTGCGGACCGACGTGCGCGAGGGACAGAGCTGGACCTCGGCGGACATCGACGCGGTGGCCGTCGGTCACGACATGGCACGCGGGACGTCGGCCTTCCGGCGGGTGAACCGGCCGGAACCGGCGGCCGCCGCGGCGCGTCCCGAGCCGGACTGGGAGACACCGGCGGGCGAGTCCGGGGACCGGGACCAGGAGCAGGGCCCCGCACGGCACAAGGAACCCGCCGCGGTGACCTGAAAACAGCCGCGCTCCTGACGTTTCCCGCCACTTGAGCCGTATCCGTGGGGTTGGCGGCTTATCGGCGGATGCATACCGGTCCCACCGGGGTGGATTTGTCGATAAGCCCCGCTCACCTGCGGTTCGGCGATAACGATTCCGAGTCGGATCGATGATCGGGCGGCCGCACCGGCTGGCACGATGTGCCAGATCCTTAGGATGCCGAACGGGCCCCGAGGGGCCGCTGATTCTGCTGGTGGGACCGTGCTCCCCACGCCACCCGGTCCTGCTCGAAGGGGAATTTGGTGCTTGCTTCGCTCACTGACCTGTCCGCGCACCGGCGCGGCGCGGCCCGCCTGGCCGCCTCGTTCCTGGTGTCCGTGCTCGCCGTGGCCACCACCGCGCTGGCGGGCGCCGGCCGGGCCGCCGCGCAGGACACGGCGACGGCACCGGGCCAGGGCGGCGCGACGGCCACCATGAGCGGTCTGAAGACGTACGGCACCGCCGTGATCCACGACGAGACGGGCGACCAGGAGGTCTCGGCCGGCCTGTTCGAGATGTCCGTCGAGGGCGGCGGCATGCTCCAGACCTACTGCGTCGACCTCCTCAACCCCACGCAGAAGGACGCCAAGTACCACGAGACGCCCTGGAGCGGCACCTCGCTGGGCACCAACAAGGACGCGGGCCGGGTCCGCTGGATCCTCCAGAACTCCTATCCGCAGGTCAACGATCTCGCGTCGCTCGCGAAGAAGGCGGGCGTCCGGGGCTCCCTCACCGAGGAGGACGCGGCGGCCGGGACCCAGGTGGCGATCTGGCGGTACTCGGACCAGGCGGACGTGACAGCCGCCGACCCGGAGGCCGAGCGGCTCGCGGACTACCTGGAGAAGAACGCCCGCGCCGTCGCCGAGCCCACGGCATCCCTCACGGTCGACCCGCCCGCCGTCTCCGGCCGGCCCGGCGAACGGCTCGGCCCGGTCACGGTGCACACCAACGCCGGCGGTGCGACGGTGACCCCGCCCGCCGACTCCGCCACCAGCGGCGTACGGATAGTCGACGCCGACGGCGAACCGGTCGGCACCGTCTCCGACGGCACCGAGATCTACTTCGACGTGCCCGACGACGCGACGGCCGGCACGGCCGACCTGACCGTGCACGCCTCGACCACCGTGCCGGTCGGCCGCGCCTTCGCCGCCGAGAGCCGCAGCCAGACCCAGATCCTGGCGGGCTCCAGCGAGTCGACGGTCACGGCGACGGCCACCGCGAACTGGGCGAAGCAGGGCGCGACAGCCGCGCTGTCGGCGGCGGAGAACTGCACCGCGGACGACACGGACGGCGGCCTGGACATCACGGCGGCCAACGAGGGCGACGAGGCGTTCACCTTCGAGCTGCTGGAGACCGAGTACACCATCGCCCCCGGCGAGACCCGCACGGTCGCCGTCCCCCTCCAGGAGGACCAGCCCTACGACTTCACCGTCAGCGGCACCGGCGGCTTCGAACAGCGCTTCACCGGCGTCCTCGACTGCCGCAACCAGAGCAGCACGGCCGGCGACTCCACCCAGACCCTGACCGAGCCCAGCCCCGCCACGACCGACGTCGCCACCCCGGACGTCAACCTCGCCGACACCGGCGGCTCGGAGGTCACCCCGCTGATAGGCGGCATGGCCCTGGCCCTGGTGGCGATCGGCGCCGGCACCCTCTTCGTCATCCGCAGGAAGAGCCCCCGGCCCCCGAACTGAGCGGAGACCGCGTCGCTCTCGACACTCCCTGGCCGAGGCGCGCCGCCACCCCTTCCGCGGGGTCGACGGCGGCTCCCTCCAGCACCTGTACTCCACCTTGCTCGGCTACCGCATCGCTCTGGAGATCCACGGCATCAACGAGCCCACGGACTTCTGGACCCTGACAGCGAGGGCCCCTTCGCCCTGTGGCTCCGCGAACACCTCGGCCGAGGCAGTTCCCTCACCTGGGCGTCCTCGACGAGGACTGGGCAGCGCGGGGGTAGACGCTCATGCGCCTTGTTGTCGTCGGCACTCAGCGGCCAGGTCGGCACCGAGGCCGCTCGGCCGAGTCGGAACCGGCACCGGCCGGCAGTACGACCGGTGCCGGTAGACCGTCGCCCCGGCCCCTGTCGGCACGACGGTGTCCACCGGCTCCGCCTCGTCCGCGGCCATCGGCTGGTCGCAGCGCGCACAGATCACCTCAGGGGTGCTACCTGAGCCGACGCTGTCGTGGCGGTCCGCGAGCGGGATGAGACGGTGAATCTGTACACACGCGTCGCATGCGTACAAGCCGGAGACCGCCGGGCCCGACTCGCTGTCCTGTGGAGAGACAAGGACGGTGCCTGTCAGGTAAGCCCGGCACCAGGGGCACCAACGGACTGGGCTGTAGGCCGACTGCTGCGGATCGCTCATGTTGTTTCTTCCTTGCCGAGCGGTGGACCGAATGCGTCGGCGAGTGCTGCGGCGAGCGCGTCGGGATCTGTGAGCATTCCGCGGTCGCCCGGGCGGAGCCGCCAGTGGGCCCCAGGGCCTGCGATGCGCAGCGGCGGTGGCACGGTCAGCGGAAGCCCGGTGACGAGTGCGCGGCTGGTCTCATCCGTCCACACATCGGCGGTGCCGAGTGGAACGAAGAAGTGGACAGCGCCGGCGGCATCATCGAGGACCGCACCGGAGCGGCTGCCGAGGGCGACCATCGCGGACAGGCCGACGGATCGCGGCACGCGAATGGCGTCCCAGTGCTGTCCGACGCGTACGACCGTGCACGTCTTGGCAGATGGTAAGGACGTGGGCATGGAGGTCTCCTGAGCACCGGCGTCGATCGGGTGTGTACAAGACTGGCCTCCATGAGTCGCTGCTTCTAGGACTTTTATGGGCCTTTCCACGGGAGGAAAGCGGACTTATTGTCAGGCTCAAGGAGGAAAGCTGGCCTTCGCAGGGACTTTCCAGTGACACTGGCGGCAGTGCTCGAAACGGAGGATCCAGTGCCACGTCCCAAAGGCAACACCCGACTCAAGGCCGCACGGCTGGCCGCGGGATACAACTCACAGGAGGCCCTCGCCGGAGCTCTCGGTGTCGGCGTCCGGCAGGTCCGCCGATGGGAGTCCGCAGCGCCTCCCTGGCCGCAACCCGAACAGGAGCAGGCACTCACCCGCCTCCTCGGCCAAGACCTGGAGGCATTGGGATTCACCCCGACAGGCGGCGGCCCCCGGTGGTCTGGTCGACGTGCCGTGCCTACCGTCCCCGCAACTGCGGTTGGTCTCCCCGCGGTGCCTACGCGGTCATTCGCGGTACAGCCGGCGAGCGCCGCAGAGGATTACGAGGCAGTCACCCGGTCCCACCGCCGTCTGTACTGGACGGTCCCGCCCACCACGTTGCACCCGGCGGCGCTCGCCCACGCAACGCTCGGGTGCGCGCTGCTCAGCGAGACAGCCGGTCAGACACGTCAACGCGTCGCAACCGCGCTCGCTGAGAGTTACCTGCTGGCCGGGCGGATCGAGTTTTTCGACCTACGGGATGCGGACCGGGCGGGCGGCACGCTGCTCTGTGCGCTCCAGGCGGCCGGTGAGGCGGACGACGCGCTCCTCGGTGCCGCCGTCCTGGCGCATACCGCGTTCATCCCGGGTTGGACCGGACGTCGGGACGAGGCGGCCGAGCGGATGGTGGCCGCGCGGACCTACGCCAGGCGTGGTCCGGCTTCGGCCGAGCTACTGGCCTGGCTCGACGCGGTGGAGGCCGAGTGCGAGACCCGGTGCGGCCACACCAGGACCGCACTGCATCTGATCGGGCACGCCGAGGACGTCCTCGCCGATGGCGGCGAACACGACAGCCCCGAGTGGCTCGACTGGTTCTCTCGGGTCAGGCTCGCCGCCTTCAAGGGCAACACCCAGCTGAAGGCGGGCCACTTGCCGCAAGCCCGCGACACACTCCTCGGTGTCTTGGACGCGCTCGGTCCCGCCGACGGGAAGCAGACGACCGTCGTCCTCGGCGACCTCGCCGCAGTCGAAGCCACGGCAGGGGACGTTGAGGCCGCGTGCGGGTACGCGATCCGTGCTCTCAACCACTTGGAGGAGACCTGGTACGCGACGGGTATGGAACGTGTACGTGAGGTAAGGCGCACACTGGCGCCGCACCAGCAGGAGCGATGCGTGCGAGAACTCGACGACCGGCTGTACGTCTGGTCGACGACGGTCAGCGCCCTCGCGCGTTGAACCGCTTAATCGACGCGGACAGTTCGAGAAGACTCTCCACCCGAAGGGTGGGCAGCTTCTTCGCTTCCTCGCTGTTCCACTGGATCGTCGCCCACGGCCCACGGCGCACGAGCGCGGTCTGCATCCCCGCCCTGCGCGCGGGCGCGATGTCGTTGTCGACGCGGTCTCCGACGTACAGCACTTCGGCGGGTTCGGCAGGGACGGCCTCGGCGACGCGTCGGAAGAAGGCCGGGTCGGGCTTGCTGGCCCCCCAGTCGTCGCTGGTGCCGATAAGGTCCACGTCCGAGGTGAACAACTCCCGCAGTATCCAGCCGGCGCGGACGGTCTGGTTTCCGGCGATGCCCAGCCACATGCCGTCCGTACGCAGCGCGGCGAGCGCATCTCGGACGTCGGGGTACAGGTCGTCCTCTCCGAAGTGCTCCGGCTGCCCGGCCGCAGCACGCTTCTCGCGCTCCGCGTAGAGGTCGAAGCCGGGCCGGAACTCTTGGAAGGTGTCGCGGTAATCGCGGCCCTGGGCGATGACGGCGCCGAACACGGCGGCGAAGGTGTGCCGGGGAACGCCGAGCCAATCCGCCCAGGTGCCGTACTCCCGGGTCTCGTCCACGAGGCACTCGCCGACATCGAAGATCACAGCGCGAATCATGTCGCCGACCATATCCGAGCGGGCACGATGACCCGGCCCGCTCAAGACGGTAGGGGCTGACCGTCCCCAGTCGAAGTCCGGCGGCGCACATATGGGCAGATGAAAGCCCCTATGCTATCGGTCGATCTTGAAACGACGCATTACGACAGTTGCCTGGCGCAGTCTGGTGGTGAAGTCTTGACTCCGCGCCACCTTGTCGATTCCTTGTGTTCTATTTCCACGCAGAGCGCTGCGGTATTCGCGATCCAATAAATTGGTCATCGCGCCGAGAAGGTCATCGGATAGATGCCCTAGCTTGATATTCAAAATATCGCGCTGCTCAGGTCGTCTCAGCCGAGTTAGCGTGAATGAACTCATGTACGCGAGGTGATATTTCCAGTTCTCTGTCGTGTCGCCCAGAAGCGGCCGATCGCGAGCGTAACTCGTCAAGAACTCTGCGATGCGCGCGTGCACGTCAAGGACGAGACCGTAAATATCGATGTCATTGTCGCTGGAGAATACTTTGTAGTAGTGGGAATCCTCCAGAAGTAGAGTCTCCGAGTATTTGAGTGCCGTATGCGGTTCGCCAATCACGAGTGCTGTGTACTCGCGTGCCAGCCTGGACATGCTGACTACCTGTTCGAGTGAGTAGCCCAGATTTCTATAGTAATTCGCTCTCCGCTCGTAACGATAGGTGTCACGAGCGAGTGCTTCTTCAATGTCCTTTTGAATCTTCTCGGTAGCTCGCAGGGCGCCTGGTGGGAGTTCTGTCTGACTGTTGGTTGCGCGGATAATTACATCCCTGGCGCGCCCGGACGAAGGAGGGACCAGTACTCGCACGAGAACTGAGCGATCGTTGTGATGTCCGTCGTTGCGGAAGTGGTTGTACACTTCATGGCTGGTTTGCAGACCGTTGACGATCTGCGGGTCCCTTGCGATGATTTGCTTTCCCGCAATGCTGACCTCTTCGGCGACGATGGTAACGCCGTTATTGAACCACCAAAAATCTTCACGATGGTTCGACTTCAATGTTTCGCTGATCGCCGCGTTCACCGACGTTCGGCCTGCGTAGTCACGAACGTTGGACTCGAATAGTTCAAGCCTGAGAGCGTCATTGTCCGACGTGATGAAATCGTAGTAATGGTCCAGGCGTACTAGAAATATATAGCCCTCGCCGAGTGACGTGCTGACGGGCGTTTCCGTGAAGGTCATCCTCAGAACCGTGGACGCGCCACGCCCCGACATCTCTCTCAGTTCGGCGGCCCCTAGGTACTCCACATGGCACTTGGTCCGAGAGGCGACTTTAGCTAGCTCGCGCGCGAGTCTATTTCCTTTTGCTCGCACATTCGGGTGAGGTGTCTCGACTGAGCGAGAGGCGTAAATTACGCGGATCGAAACATCTGGGAACTGTGACGCCAGAGCTTCTAGAACGTCGAGGAATCTGCCGGTGCGATCAATAAGCTTTGCGTTGGTTGAGTTCGACAACGCTTTGGCGTCCCGACCCATGTCGAGCAGTAGAGGCAGGTGATAGTGCAATTTTTCGAAAGCGCTCTCCTGGAAGCTCGGTGACGTTTTGGCCTGCAGGATGACTAGCTCGATTTTCTTCGCTTGAAGCGTCACGTGTCGTTCCACGCTCGCGGAGACGTAGCGATCGTCAACGAATACCCAGAGACCGTCTACGCCGCAATCGTGAGAGCCGTCAACGATGCCATCGCGAAGTTCATCGATATCTAGATCGAAATCTTGTAATGCGGTACTTGCCGTGAAGTAATTGAAAAAGTCGTCCATCTTTTGAGTCGGTGCGAGCTGACGCCTCTGGTCTTCCAGGATTCGGTCCAGCAAGCGTTGATCATTACTCTTCACAGCCATCTGCAGTGCCCCCCAGCGCCACGAACTCGAAGCTTCATTTTGGCGAATCGGCGTGCCAGCGACAAGACGTGGGACGACGGCGCTTGAGGCACATGAGAGACGCAGTCGTAGTCCTGGCTTCGACCCAGGGCTGCTGCAGCAACTTCCCTCAGCCACGCGGTGGAACAGTCCCCCCCCGGCAGGCGACCGTCGAGGAAGCGTCACACCTCCGCGTCCAGGAGGAGGCCGCACACGTCACGCACGTCCGGCGACCTACTACAGCGACGAGGGGCGGTCGGTCGAGACGGCGGCATCGTCGTGCCTACCGCTCACTGCGAGATCGTGTATGAGATCCCGATCAACCGATTGGGCGCCTTTCACCTACGCAGCTGAGCCGCGCCAGTCGGCCAGTGCCGCGAAGTCGGCGGTAGTGAGACCTATCGCCGGCGCGACGCGATGGAGAAGTGAAGGTCCACGGTGCGCGGCGGCCACCCAGAGGCGATCCAGGTCGCTGATCTCGTCGTCGACCCAGATGAACGGTCGGCCGTCAGCCCAGGCGACCAGGTGGGGCGTCTTCCAGTGCAGGCCGCGGGGGACGGCGTCGACGCTGTCGGCCGACCATGGCACCACCGGCAGACGCGGCAGCCCGGTGCGCGGGGCGACGATCACGTTCGCGTCCTCTCCCCATGTCGTCGCCCACACCAGGTCGCAGTCCAGGGCCATTAGGCGTGGCCCGACCCCGGCGTCGAGGCGGTCGAGAAGCGGATGCTCCTGCGTCACGGAAGGCGTCGCAGCAGAACCGGGCGCTCGCGGGCGGCCGGACGACGAGCCGAACGGGATCAACGGGCCGTCCACGTCGAGGAAGAGGATGGGGCGCTCCGGTGCGCTTGTCACGGCGGAACGATAGCCCGGCACGGGAAGGGTGTCTGATCATTCTCGGGCCGTCTCTGGGCCGTCCAAGGGTGCCCGAGGCCGATCGACAGCGACCGGCAGTGACAGCTGAGCGTCAGGCGCCCGCCCGGAAACCCCAGGTCACAGCCGCCGCCGGATACAGGTTTCCGCGCAGGGGTGGCGGTGCGGCAAGATGGGGTGTATCTGCCCACTGCCTGATTAAGCTGCCGGACGGTTTCTCTTGGCTGAGTACATTTACACCATGCGCAAGGCGCGCAAAGCGCACGGCGACAAGGTGATCCTCGACGATGTCACCCTCAGCTTCCTGCCGGGGGCGAAGATCGGTGTCGTCGGTCCGAACGGGGCCGGCAAGTCGACCGTTCTGAAGATCATGGCGGGGCTGGAGCAGCCGTCGAACGGGGACGCGTTCCTGTCGCCGGGTTACACGGTCGGCATCCTGCTCCAGGAGCCGCCGCTCAACGAGGAGAAGACCGTTCTGGAGAACGTCCAGGAGGGCGTCTCCGAGGTCAAGGGCAAGCTCGACCGGTTCAACGAGATCGCCGAGCAGATGGCGACCGACTACTCCGACGCGCTGCTCGAAGAGATGGGCAAGCTGCAGGAAGAGCTGGACCATGCCAACGCGTGGGACCTCGACGCGCAGCTGGAGCAGGCCATGGATGCCTTGGGCTGCCCGCCCGGGGACTGGGCGGTCAGCAACCTCTCCGGTGGTGAGAAGCGGCGCGTCGCGCTGTGCAAGCTGCTGCTGGAGGCGCCCGACCTGCTGCTGCTCGACGAGCCGACCAACCACCTCGACGCCGAGTCCGTCAACTGGCTGGAGCAGCACCTCGCCAAGTACGAGGGCACCGTCGTGGCCGTGACCCACGACCGGTACTTCCTGGACAACGTGGCCGGCTGGATCTGCGAGGTCGACCGCGGCCGGCTGCACGGCTACGAGGGCAACTACTCCAAGTACCTGGAGACCAAGGCCACCCGCCTCAAGGTCGAGGGCCAGAAGGACGCCAAGCGGCAGAAGCGGCTCAAGGACGAGCTGGAGTGGGTGCGGTCCAACGCCAAGGGCCGGCAGGCCAAGTCCAAGGCGCGGCTCGCCCGGTACGAGGAGATGGCCGCCGAGGCCGACAAGATGCGGAAGCTGGACTTCGAGGAGATCCAGATCCCGCCGGGCCCGCGCCTGGGCAACGTCGTCGTCGAGGTGAACAACCTCAGCAAGGCGTTCGGGGAGAAGGTTCTCATCGATGATCTCAGCTTCACGCTGCCGCGGAACGGGATCGTCGGGGTCATCGGGCCCAACGGAGCGGGCAAGACCACGCTCTTCAAGATGATCCAGGGATTCGAGGAGCCGGACTCCGGGTCCATCAAGGTCGGCGACACCGTCAAGATCTCCTACGTCGACCAGAGCCGCGAGAACATCGACCCCAAGAAGACGCTCTGGGCCGTCGTCAGCGATGAGATGGACTACATCAACGTGGGCCAGGTCGAGATGCCGAGCCGGGCGTATGTGTCCGCCTTCGGGTTCAAGGGCCCGGACCAGCAGAAGCCGGCCGGTGTGCTCTCCGGCGGCGAGCGCAACCGGCTGAACCTCGCGCTCACCCTCAAGCAGGGCGGCAACCTGCTGCTGCTCGACGAGCCGACCAACGACCTGGACGTCGAGACGCTCAGCAGCCTGGAGAACGCGCTGCTGGAGTTCCCCGGCTGCGCCGTGGTCGTCTCCCACGACCGGTGGTTCCTGGACCGGGTCGCCACGCACATCCTCGCCTACGAGGGCGAGAGCAAGTGGTTCTGGTTCGAGGGCAACTTCGAGTCCTACGAGAAGAACAAGATCGAGCGGCTGGGTGCCGACGCCGCGCGTCCGCACCGTGCCACCTACAAGAAGCTGACCCGGGGCTGATCGATCTTGCGGCACATCTACCGCTGCCCGCTGCGCTGGGCGGACATGGACGCGTACGGGCACGTCAACAACGTGGTCTTCCTGCGCTACCTGGAGGAAGCCCGGATCGACTTCCTGTTCCGCCCGGACAAGGAGTTCAAGCAGGGGTCGGTGGTGGCCCGCCACGAGATCGACTACAAGCGGCAGCTCGTCCACCGGCACGCCCCGGTGGACATCGAGCTGTGGGTCACACAGATCAGGGCCGCGTCGTTCACGATCGCCTACGAGGTGAAGGACGGCGACCAGATCTACGTCCGGGCCTCCACGGTGATAGTGCCGTTCGACTTCGAGGCCCAGCGGCCCCGGCGGATCACCGCGGAGGAACGCGAGTTCCTGGAGGAGTACCGGGACGAGGCCGAGGAGGAGGCCGTCGCCGCATGACGGTCCTGCACCTCGCCGACGAGGGGGAGGCGGCGGATCTCGCGGCCTTCCTCTCCCGGCTGCTGCACTACGACCGCGGTGCCGCGGTACGCCTCCAGGCGGCCGGCACCGCGCTCGCCGTCTTCGGCCGGCCGCCGTCCTTCGAGGTGCTGGCGATCCGCGCGGCGCGGCTCGCGAAACCGTACGAGGACGGGCTCGACGACGTGCTCGACGTGACCGTGTCGGCCGGTGAGCTGCTGGAGGCGGTGGTGGAGCAGGCGGCCACCGCCGCCGTGCCGGGTGCGGTGACCGGGCCGCCGTGGGCCGGGGTGCTGCCGCCGCGCGGCGGCTGGCGGGCCGAGACCGGCCTGCCGTCCCTGGACGCGCTGCGGGCCCTGGTCGGCGCCGGGATCGCGGAGTTCCGGGCGCGGACCGGCGAACTCGGCCCCGAGCGCCGTACCCGCGCCGAGTACGACCGGATAGGGCGGGACATCTGGTCCCGCACCGTGGCGGACACCCGGCTGCCGGTCCGGGCCGTGCACGCCGCCCAGTCGCTGGGCTTCCTGCGCGGCGCCGGCGCCGGCGCCCCCGGGCTGGTCTCCTCGGGGGCGTGGCTGCGGCTGCGCACGCCCTACGGATCGGTCGCCGTCCGGCGCGCGGGCACCGGGGCGCTCGGCATCAGCCCGGCGCGTTGACCATCGACGCCGCCGCGTACGTCAGGTACTTCCACAGCGTCTGCTCGTGCTCCTCGGACAGGTCCAGCTCGTCCACGGCGTCCCGCATGTGCTTCAGCCAGGCGTCGTGCGCCGCCCGGTCGACGGTGAACGGGGCGTGCCGCATCCGCAGCCGGGGGTGGCCCCGGTTGTCGCTGTACGTGGTCGGGCCGCCCCAGTACTGCATCAGGAACAGCACGAGGCGCTCCTCGGCCGGACCGAGGTCCTCCTCGGGATACATCGGCCGCAGCAGCGGGTCGCCGGCCACCCCCTGGTAGAAGCGGTGGACGAGGCGGCGGAAGGTCTCCTCCCCGCCGACCTGCTCGTAGAAGGTCTGCTCCTGAAGCGTGCCGCGCCGAATCTCATTCACGCTCCCATGGTCTCAGACGGCCGGGACCAGGACTTGGGTCCTACGACCCGTACCGTGGAGGCATGGGCAGCGACGGCGGCATGGACGACCTCGCCGCCTCGGCGCGGGCCGCGCTGGTGCGGGAGATCGAGCTGAGCGGCGCCTGGGCGGCCGACCCGGTCTGGCGGGCGTCCTTCGAGGCGGTCCCGCGCCATCTCTTCGTGCCCTACTACTACGTCGGCGCCGTCGGCGGCTACGAGCGCCGCTGGGACGGGCACCCCGACCCGGCGGCCCGCGCGCGCTGGCTGCGCGGCGCCTACGCCGACGCACCGCTGGCCACCCGGCTGCGCGACGGCGAACTGCTCTCCTCCAGCAGCCAGCCGTCGCTGATGGCGATGATGCTGACCGAGCTGGGGGTGCGGGACGGCGACCGGGTGCTGGAGATCGGCGCCGGTACGGGGTACAACGCGGCGCTGCTGTGCCACCGGCTCGGTGACGACGGCCTGGTCACCACCGTCGACCTGGACCCGGAGATCACCGAGTCCGCCCGCCGGCACCTGGACACCGCCGGCCACCGGCCGGCCGTGGTGACCGGCGACGGGGCGCGCGGGGTGCCCGAGCGCGCTCCCTACGACCGGATCATCGCGACCTGCGCGCTGCCCGCCGTACCGCGCGCCTGGGTCGGACAGTGCCGGCCCGGCGGCCGGATCCTGACCCCGCTGGCCACCGGCCTGGTCGCGCTCACCGTGCGGGACACCGGGCACGCCGAGGGGCGGTTTTTGAGCACGGCCGCCTACTTCGTGCCGCTGCGCGGCGGCGAGCGGGCCGAGCTTCCGGTGCCGGGGCTGAGCGGCGTACCGCGCGGAGCCCGGGACGACGACCTGTTCCGCTTCCTGCTGGCGCTGACCCGGGGCGGTCTCGACCCGCGGGAGGCGTACGCGCTGTGGGAGCGCGAGGGCGCGCCGCGCCGGGAGCGCTACGGCATCACCGTGAGCACCGAGGGCGCCTGGGCGTGGCTGGACGATCCGGCGGGGCCGTACGTCTGGCCCCTGCCGGCGTAGCGGGTGTCAGCCGCGGCGGATGGTGATCGTCGTCCAGGCGCCCACGTGCACCCGGTCGCCGTCCTGGAGCGGCACCGGCACGTAGGGCTGGATGGGCTCCTCGCCGCCGTTGACCGTCGTGCCGTTGGTCGAGTTCTGGTCGACCACCGCCCAGCCGCCGTCCGGCTGCTGCACCAGGACCGCGTGCTGGTGCGAGACGCCCGGGTCCTCCGGCGGCACCGACAGATCGATGTCGGGGGTGTCGCCGGTGGAGTGCCGGCGGCGGCCGATGGTCAGCTGGTCGCCGGTCAGCGGGCGCTGCTGCTCGGGCGAGTACGCGGGCAGGTTCAGCCCCGCGGCCTCCGGGCCGGAGCGCTGCATCATCGCCATGAAGTACTCGCGGTCCGGGCCGATGGTCGCCGTCCAGGGGCCCTGCGGCTGCGGCGGCTGCGGCTGTTGGGGCTGCTGCGGGTAGCCGTAACCGGGCGGCGGCGGGGGCGCGGCGGCCGGCCGGCCGCCGGGCTGCGGATAGCCGTAACCGTTCTGCCCGCCGGGGCCGCCGGGGCCGCCAGGGCCGCCCTGCGCGCCCGGGCCGTTCTGGCCGCCGCCGGGCGGGGCGATGCGCCAGTCGTCGTCACCGCCGCCGAAGGACGGACCGCCCTGCGGGGGCGGACCGCTCGGCTGCTGCCGGCCGCCCTCCTGCGGGTACGCGGGCGGCGGGGGCGGCGGTGCCGACGGACCGGGCTGCTGCTGCCAGGCCGGCGGGGGGCCGCCGGGAGCCGTGGCACCGGGGCCGCCGGGGCCGTTCGCCCCACCGGGACCGGTGGGACCGGCGGGAGCGTTGTACGGGTTGGCGCCGCCGGGGCCGCGGTACGCGCCGGGCCCACCCGGAGCCGGTGAACCGGGCGCGCCCGGACCCTGGCCTCCAGGACCGCCAGGACCGCCAGGACCGCCAGGGGCGCCGGGCGGTGGGCCCGGTGGGGGCGGGACCGGGCGGGACGGGTCGGCGCCGAAGCCGGGCGGGCTCTGCGGGATCGGCTCGGCCGGGCGGTTGATCTGCGACGGGCGGGAGCCTTGGTACTCCGGCGGACGCGCGCCCGGGTAGGAGTCGCCGCCGCCACCGCCGTAGGACGGGGGCGGGCCCGGCTGCTGCTGGAAGTGCGGCGGCGGGCCGGTGGCCGGGCGCGGGGCGGCCGGGGTGTACGAGGTGGCCGTGTTGGTCAGGAAGTTCCACCGGCACTCCTCGCAGAACGGCGCGCCGCCCTCGCGGGGCGTGCGGCACTGCGGGCACAGCTCGGGGCCGCCGGCCGCGGGACCGGAGGGCGGCGGGAAGCCGTAGCCACCGCCCGGGGGCGGAGGCGGCGGAGGCGGAGGCACGGCACCGGCCATGCGGTGACCGCAGACCTCGCACCAGTCGTCGGAACCCGACTGGTGTCCGTTCGGGCAGGTCGGCATGTCGGCGCTTCCCCCTCTCCTCGCAGATCCTGCGTGCTTCTTCGCTGCTTGCGCTGCTTCTGCTACTTCTTTACACGAACAGTCTTTGTGGACCGGGTCTCGAGAGTCATCTCGTCGGCCTCCTCGACCTTCGCTTTCAGTCGCACAGTACCTGCCGCGGCGTCGACCACGTCCACCACCTTCGCAAGCAGTTTCGCAGTATCCGCGTTCCCGGAGGAGCCCGCGAGCTGAACCGCGCGGCCCAGTTTGGCCGTTGCTCCGTCTACATCTCCCGATTTGCGCAGTTCCAACCCTTGCTGGATGACTTGGGCCAGTTCCGCTTGCCCGGTGTAGTGGGCGACCTGGGGGTTGATCGAGGTGGAGGCGGTCAGGTCGTCCGTCCACACCGCCCGGACCAGACCCTGGGCGCCCAGACTGTGCGCGGACCCGTCGGGCCGGGGGACGACCAGGGAGACCCGCGCGGCCAGCATCTCCTGGCCGAGACCGGCCGGGGACACCTCCACGCAGACGTGGTAGTCCCGGGACTCGTCGCCCCACGAACCCGTGGGATAGTCGCCGGCCCGCGCGGTCGCCTCGGTGCGCCGGCCGGTCAGCTCCGCCACGGCCGGCGCGACCTGCTTGACGAACTTCACCGTGGCGCCGGCCGGGGTCCACAGCCTGAGGGCGACGTCCGCGACCTCCTTGCCCATGGCCGTCTCCATCATCCGCGTGAAGTCGGCGGCCAGTCCGTCCGGGTCGGCGACGATGTCGGCGGTGCCGAGCAGCGCCGAGGAGATCGCTGTGACTTCTTTCACTTCCCAGTCGGTGCCCACGCCCCGGGCGTCACAGGTGAACCGTCCGGCACAGGTGTCCAGCGCGGTCCGCAGGTCCTCGGGCGACTCGTGCTCGTTGCGTCCGTCGGTGAGCAGGATGCCGTGCCGGATGGCGACGTCCGCCGAGGACAGCAGCCGGTCGGCCAGCCGCAGCCAGGTGCCGATGGCGGTGCCGCCGCCCGCGTTCAGCTTGCGCAGGGCGAGTTTGGCCTGCTCGCGGGTGGTGGCGTCGGCGACCGCGAGGCGTCCGCCGCCCGGGTAGACCTCCTTGGCCACGTGGGTGCCGCCGATCACCGCGAAGTGCGTGCCGTCGCGCAGGGCGTCGATCGCGGCGGACGTGGCGTCGCGGGCGCCCCGCATCTTGGTCGGCGGGTAGTCCATCGAGCCCGAGCAGTCCACCATGACCGCGACGGCCGCGGCCGGGCCCTGGCCGGACGTGTACAGGTGCGGTGCCGTGACCGCGGTGCCGACGGTGCCGCCGCCGGTCGCGGTCACCGTGACGATCGCGTTGACCTCGCGCCCGCCCTCGGGCAGGTACTCGTTCTGGTAGACGTCCACCGAGAACCGCGGCGCGTTCGACTTCGAGAAATTGGCCATGCCGGTTCGCATCCCCCTCGACAGCGCCCCCGCCGGGGCGGGGACGCGGCGGTCGGCGGACCGCCCCCTGCGGTCCGCGAGGCCCCGTACGCGTGCTTTGTGCCGGTCGGCCTCAGGCCGATCCTGCCCCCTGCGGCGGGGCGGGGAACGGCACCACCGCCACTGTTACGTTGTCGTGGCCCCCGCCGTCCAGGGCGTGGCCGACCAGTACCCGGGCGCTGTGCAGCGGTCGCGCGGCGGCGTCCGGGGGGACCGCCTCGGCCATCTCCCGGGCGGATTCCGCGTAGTTCCACAGGCCGTCGCTGCACACCACGACCACGCCGGCCCGGTCGGGTTTGAACGAGGCGGTGTGCGGCTCCAGTTCGTAGGCGTCCGCGCCGAGCCAGCCGGTGATCGCGTGGGCCCGCTCGTCGGCGTACGCCTCGGCCTCGCTCATCAGGCCGGCGGCGACCATCTGGGCGGCCCAGGAGTCGTCCTCGGTGAGCCGGGCGGCCGGTGCGCGGCGGTCGGACGGCACCCAGTAGACCCGGCTGTCGCCGACCCAGCCGACCACCAGCAGCCCGGCGGTGACGACGGCGCCGACCAGGGTGCAGGCCGGGGCGTTCTGCTGCGGGGCGTGTTCGCGGGGGCCCGCGGGGTCGTCGGCCAGGGCGTCGACCGCGTGCGCGGCGGCGACGATCGCGTCGTGCATCGCCTGCTGCGGGTGGGTGCCGCGCTCCAGGGCGGCGAGCAGCGTCTGGCGGGCGGTGCGGGACGCGGCGAGCGACGCCTCGTCGGGGCGGGTCGCGGAGGAGACGCCGTCGCAGACGATCGCCACCGAGGCCGGGGTGCCGTCGGGCAGCGCGGTGTGGCCGACGCCGAACGCGTCCTCGTTGCGGTGGTGGCGCAGCCCGCGGTCGGTGACCGCGGCGAGCGGGCCGCACTCCTGCTCCATGTGGTCGCGTTCCCGGGGCTGGGCGTGCCCGCAGTTCTCGCAGTACCCGTCGTCGTCGACCCGGCCGGCCCGGCAGGCGACGCACACGGTGCCCTCCGGGGCGGCGGCGGGGGCGCCGAGGCGGGGGTCGGGTGCCTGGAGCAGGTACTCGTCCGGCTCTGGCGCGGAGTCCGGCCGCGTCCCGGCCGCGGCCGCCGGCGGCATCGACGGCATCGGCGGGGCCTGCGGCGGCGGGGCCTGCGGCGGCAGCGGGACGCCGCCCGGCGCCGTGCCGGGCGGCTCCGCCGCGGACTGCGCGGGGACGGCCGGGTCCGCGCCGGCGGGCGGTGCGACCGGTGCGGGCGGCGCCACCGGCGGGGGCGGCACGGACGGCGGGCCGGCCGGCGCGGGCGGCATACCGGTGGGCCCGGCCTGCCCGCCGGGCATCGGCGTACCGGCCGGCGCACCGGGCCCGGCCACCGTGCCGTTCATCACGACGGTCGGGCTGTCCACACACTCCACGGAGTCGGCGGGCGGCGCGGACAGGTCCAGCCCGCACGCACCGCAGAAACGGTCGCCCGACTCAAGCGGTTCGGCACAGCTGGGGCACATCGGCACGGCGGCCTGCCGGGGCATCTGCGACATCAACTACACCCACGTCCGGGGGCGGTAACGATTGGCACGTTCCACCAGGTCGATCCTCTCCTCGCCGCCACGGGCCAGCCGGGCCAGCGTGCGGTACGAACGCTCCAGCCCGAAGCGCAGGCCCCGTTCGTCCAGACCGCTGCCGAGCAGCGTCCGGGCCCCGGCGGCGGCGGGGTCCCCCTCGCCCGGACCCCCGCCCCCGGAGAGTACCCAGTCCAGCGCGCAGCCGAGGACTTCGGCCGACAACTGCTCCCGGCGCGCCGGGTCCAGACCGTACACGTCCAGCGCCTCGACCTGCCGCGCGGCGGCGGTCAGGTCCTCCAGGAACGGTACGGCCGAGGCGCCGCGCGTCAGTTGACGCAGCCGGGCCCGGGCCGCCGCCATCCGGGCCGCTATGTAGTGGATGGACGACTCCGGCACCGACTCCAGCGTGTGTACGGCGCCGCGCCGGTCGTCGGTGGCCAGCCGGACCCGGGCCAGGCCGAACGCGGCGCTCACATAGCTGGGGTCGGTCGACCAGACCAGCCGGTAGTACTCGGCCGCGTTGTCCAACTGGCCCAGCACCTCCGCGCACAGGCCGAGCGCCAGCTTGGGCGCGGGCTCGCCGGGGAAGGCGTCGTAGATCGCGTCGAAGGAGAGCGCGGCGCCCTCGTGGTCGCCGGTGACCAGCGCGGCCACGCCCCGGTACCACACCACCCGCCAGTCGTCGGGCCGTTCCGTCTCCAGGGTGCGCAGCGTCTCCAGCGCGGGCCCGGCCTCGCCCTGTTCCAGCCGGGCCCGGATCTGCCGCAGCCGGGTCTCGACCGACGGGGCCGGCGCGGCGGCCAGCGCCCCCAGCAGCTCGCCCGGCGCGGACGCGATCAGCCCGGCCAGGAACCCGGCGTTGGGGTCGGCCGGGTCGACCAGGGGCACGGGCAGCGCGAGGGCGGCCCGCGGTCCGTCGACGGCCTTGACCGGGCCGGGGGCGGCGGAGCTACCGGGGTCACCGGAGCCCTCGAGGACCCCCAGCCCCAGTCGGCCCTTGCCCCGGGCCCGCGGCGGCCGGGTGCCCAGCCGGGACACCTCGCCGTGCGGCTTCGGGAACAGCTCCGTGTCGGGGACCCGCAGTTCGGGCCCGAACAGGGTGGACAGCGCGGGCCGGGCACGCCCCGACTGGAGCGAGACGACCTCGCGCAGCACCCCCGTCAACTGCTCGGCCATCTCCTGCGCGGTGGCGAACCGGCGGTTCGGGTCCGGGTCGGTGGCGCGCACCAGCAGCCGGTAGAAGGACTCGTACTGGCGGAACACCTCGATGGTGTCGGGGTCCGGCAGGGAGTCGACGTAGACGTTGGTGTACCCCTGGAAGTCGAACGTCAGCACCGCCAGCGTCCGGCCCACCGTGTACAGGTCGGAGGCGACCGACGGGCCGACCTCCGCGACCTCCGGTGCCTGGTAGCCCACCGTGCCGTAGATCGCCGACTCGGCGTCGTCCATCCGGCGCACCGCGCCCATGTCGATCAGCTTGAGCTGGTCCTCGGTCTGGATGGCGTTGTCGACCTTGAAGTCGCAGTACAGCAGGTGCCGGCTGTGCAGGTGGTCCAGCGCCTCCAGCGCCTCGATGCCGTACGCGCACGCCTGCCCCACCGGCAGCGGGTCGCGGCGGCCCTCCGGGGTGCGCCGGCCGTTGGCGATCTCCTTCAGCGACTTGCCGCCGACGTACTCCATGACGATGTAGCCGTCGAGCGAGCCGGTGCGCTGGTCGAGGTGTTCGACGAAGTTGTAGATCCGCACGATGTTGGCGTGCTCGATCTCCGCGAGGAAGCGCCGCTCCGAGATGGCGGCGGCCATCGCGTCCTGGTCGCCGGTGTCGAGGAGGCCCTTGAGGACCACCCAGCGGTCGGAGACGGCCCGGTCCACGGCGAGGTAGATCCAGCCGAGCCCGCCGTGCGCCAGGCAGCCCGCCACCTCGTACTGGCCGTGCACCACGTCCCCGGCGCGCAGCTTGGGCACGAAGGAGTACGGGTGGCCGCACTTGGTGCAGAACCCCTCGGTGCGCCCCGGGCGGGCGCCCCGGGCCCGGCCGACCGGCGCCCCGCAGTCCGCCCGCGAGCAGAACCGCTTGCGCTCGGGCACCTCCGGGTGGTCCAGGACCATCGACCGGGGGTCCGGCCGCGGCACCCCCGGCACCTGGACCAGACCGGCGCCCAGCCGGCCGCGCCCGGAGGAGGCGGAGGTGGAGCCGGAACCGCGCACCGACACCGAGCGGCTGGTGGCCCGGCCGGACAGCGAACGGGACAGCCGTCCGGACACCGAGCGCCGGGACTTCGAGGACTGGGAGGACCCGGTGGACCGGGAGGACGTACGCCCGCTGCCGCCGCTCCGCGACGACCCGCTCTCCTCGGCGCCCCTGGCGACACCGGTGGGCGGCGAGCCGACCAGGCCGGACGGCGACACCACGGGTGCCAGTCCGCAGGTGTCGCAGTACAGTTCGCCGCCGCCGACGTCCTCGTAGCGGCCGTCGCAGTCGGGGCGCTGGCAGCCGCGGGGGACCGCCGGGCGGGCCGGTGGCACGGCGGGGGCCTGGGCCAGTCCGCAGGTGTCGCAGTACAGTTCGCCGCCGCCGACGTCCTCGTAGCTGCCGGCGCAGCCGGGGCGGCCGCAGGCGGGTGCCGCCGCCCGGTCCGGAGCCCCGGTCCGCTGTCCGCCCGGATCGCTCATCGCCCCGCCGCCCCCTCGTCCGTCCCGTCGCTCACGCGCCCGGCCCCGCGCCGTGCGCCCGGTCCCCGGTGGCCAGCAGCTCCGCCGCCGCCCGCTGGTAGCGCAGTACCGCCTGCTCGGCGACGCGCAGGTCGCAGGGCGCGCTCCACAGCATGCGGCGGGCCTTCTCGTACTTCTCCACCAGCTCGGGGTCCTCGGCCAGGCCGTGCCGGGCCACCTTGGCCTTGTAGGCGTCGAGCCGGCCGCGCAGCTCGGCCCGGACCGCGAGCGGCGCGGTCACCGCGGTCAACGACTCGCGGGCCCGGATCAGTTCGTCCTCCGCCTTCTGCTCCAGGGACTCCAGGAGCGGGGAGAGCCGGTGCCACTGGGCGTGCCGGCGGTACTCGGCGGCCGCCGCGAGCTGCTCCTGGAGCGCGGTCGGCGGGCCGCTGACCACCGGCACCTCGGTCGCGGCGATCTTGGCGAGCACCTCGCCGCGCGCCAGCCGGGCCTCGGCGAGGGTGCGGTCGGCGCGCGAGAGCACGTCCCGCAGCCGCACGATCCGCTGCTCGGCGTCCTGCCGCACCGTCAGCACCGCGTCGATCTCCCGGCGTACGTCCTCCAGCGCGCGCGCCTCGCGGTCGTAGACCGTGGTGTCCGGCCGGCCGCCGCCCGGCGCCGAACTGCCCTCGGTGGGCACCCAGTACGCCAGCGGGTCGGAGACGACCTCCTCGCGCAGCCGGGTCAGGGTGCGGGTGATCCGGTCCAGGTCGTCGCCGGCCGGGTGCTCGCCGGGGCGGACCCCGACCGAGTGCGCGAGCCGGCGGGTGCGCTGGAGCTCGGCGGCCAGCAGGTCGATGCGGGCGGGCAGCGCGGACCACACCGCGTCGGCGGCGACCACCAGGTCCAGCGAGGACGCGTACAGGTCGTTCATCCGGTCGACCAGCGCGGCCAGCGTGAAGCGCTCGCTGAGCAGGCCGCCGGTGGCGCCGGTGTCGGCCAGCGTGACGCACTCGCCGCGCAGCAGTTCGGTCAGCTCCACCAGGTCCTCGCGGCTGGACCAGCGGCGCCGGGCGCGCACCTCCCGGGCGGTGCGCAGGGCGTCCGCGTAGGCGTCGAAGTACGTCCACAGCAGGGTGATCCGCGCTTCCGTGTCCGACCACCGCTCCTTGGTGACGCCGGTCAGGCCGGCGCCTTCGAGGAGTCTGCGGCCCGCGTGGTCCTGGAGGGCGAGGAGCGAGGTCTCGATCGCCTCGTGCTCCGCGCCGAGCCGGGCCAGCGCACGGTCCACCTCGTCCCGGTCCATCACCGCCCCGGCGGGTCCCGTGACGCCCATCGATCACCTCTCGTCGGGTCGGTTGACGAATCGAAGTCCGCTCGGACGGCGGCCGGTTCAGCTCTCGCGCAGATACCGCGGCGTCGGGGGCTCCGACTTCGCCATGTCCGCCTCCGTCCCGCCCAGTGTCGCCGACAGCCATCGCTCGTACGACTTCCGCCAACCCTCGGGATCCTTGCGGAAGTCCACCAGGATCTTGTTCACCCGGCGTACCAGGTCGTCGGCGTTCTTCTTCATCGCCACGCCGTAGTACTCGGTGGTGAACGCGTCGCCCTTCAGCGCCACCGTGGGGTCCTGCGCGGCCTGGCTGGCGGCGAGCGCGCCGTCGGTGACCACCGCGTCGACCTGGCCGAGCTGGAGCCGGACCAGGCAGTCGAGCTGGTTGGGGACGGTGACGCTCAGGTCGGCGGAGGCGGCCAGATCACCGGCCGCCTGGTCCTCCGTCAGCTTGCTGAGCGCGGTGGAACCGGCCGCCGTGCAGATCCGCTGGCCGGCCAGGGTGGCGTCGTACCCCGTGATCGGTGAGGACTTGGGGGCGAGGAGCTGCTGGCCGGTGCGGAAGTAGGGGGCGGAGAAGGCGACGTCCTGGAGGCGGGAGCAGTTGATGGTCATGGTGCGGACCACCATGTCGACCCGGCCGTCCTGGATCGCCGTTATCCGCTGGTCGGTGGGGATCGCCTTGAACAGGACCGCGTCCGGGTCGCCGAGGATGTCCTCGGCGATGCGGTGCACGAGGTCGATGTCGAAGCCCTCCAGCTCGGCGGTGCCGCCGCTGTTGGGGTCGCGGTAGCCCCAGCGGTAACTGTTCTGGTCGACGCCGACGATCAGTTTGCGGCGCTCCGCGGGGCGGTCGCGGATCTCCTCGATGGTGGGGCCGTCGGCGTCGTCCGGGGCGAGCGTCTGCTGCTCCGGGGCGGCGCACTCGGCCGTGGCGCGGGCCTGGCTGCCGTGGGTGACCGCGCCGGTGCCGCCGGTGCCGCTCGCCTCGTCCTTCCCGGGCCGGACCGCGGGCAGCAGGCACAGGAACAGCAGCGCCAGGGCGCAGCCGACCGCCATCGCGGCCACTCCGCCCCAGCCCTTCGGCCGGGTC
Organism: Streptomyces sp. NPDC023723; assembly: GCF_040639815.1. Lineage (NCBI taxonomy): Bacteria > Bacillati > Actinomycetota > Actinomycetes > Kitasatosporales > Streptomycetaceae > Streptomyces > Streptomyces sp. NPDC023723. The sequence goes on along the minus strand of NZ_JBFAAP010000022.1, from coordinate 92,580 downwards.
CGCGCACGTGCTGCTCGCATCGTCCTCACGCCTCCTTCCCCCGCTCCACCGCCCGTGGGTCCGCTGCCCGTGGGTCCGCCGTTCATGGGCGCGGTGCCCGTGGGTCTGCCGGTCATGGGTTCGCTGGCCATGGGTCCGCCGCCCGTGGGCGCGCCGCTCACGGGTTCGCCGCCCGCAGGCGCGCCGCTCATGGGTCCGCCGTTCACGGGTCCGCCGTTCACGGGTCCGCCGTTCACGGGTTCGCCGTTCATGGGGCCGCCGCTCATCGGTACTCCGACAGCCTGCGGGCGATGCCCAGCACCGCGCCGGCCGCGCCCAGGGCGGCCAGGGTGCCGGCGCCGGCCGGCAGGCCCGTCATCGCGCCCCGGCCGTCCCCGGCCGCCCGCTCGAACTCCTTCTCCTCGTGCGCGAGGGCGGCGGCCAGCCGGGTGTCGACCCCGTCGAAGTACTCGGCCGTCGCGTTCTCGTCGCCGATCACCATCTCCAGCGCCTGCTGGTAGTCGCCGTTCTCGTCCTCCTGCCGGGCGGCCTTGTGGCGCTCCTGCCACTTCGCCATGTCCCCGGCCGCCGCGGTCACCGGGCGCTCGCCCGCGGCGTCGTCGGCCAGCCGCCGGGCCTCGGCCAGCTCCTCGCCGAGGGTCTTCATCTCGGCCCGGTACTCGAGATCGTAGGCATCCTGCGGTTCGCCGCCCACCGTCCTGCTCTCGGCGCCGCGCGCCACCAGGGTCAGGTTCTCGTTGCCGCGGGCCTTCAGGGAGGCGAGCCGGGCCTCGTTCAGCACGTTCAGCGAGCGGACGCCGTGGTCGTAGGAGGCGCTCAGGTGGGACCGGGCCACGCTGTGGCCGACGACCAGCCAGAGCAGGACCACGACGGTGGCGGCGGTGGCCGCGACCAGGCCCTGGTTCAGCACCCGGTTGGTGCGCCGGTAGATGCGGTACTGCGCCCAGGCCAGCGCGGCCAGCGCCAGCACGCCGAGGGCGATCGCGGCCCAGGGGTAGCTCTTGGCGGCGCCGTAGTCGCCGCCCAGGCGCCGGTTCTCCGAGGTGTAGAGGGCCTCCGCCTTCGGGAGCATGTCCTTCTGCATCGTGTCGTTGGCGTAGCGCAGGTAGGCGCCGCCGACCGGGAAGCCCTGGCGGTTGTAGACCCTGGCGCGCTCGATGAGGCCCTTGTACTCGGGCAGCAGCCGGTTCAGTTCGGCGACGGTCGCGGCGGCGGCGGAGCCGGGCTCGGAGTTGGCGGCGGCGGTCACCAGACCCTCGGCGGCGGTGCGGATGCCGCGCTCGTAGCGCTCGCGGGAGTCCTTCGTCTCCTGCCCGCCGGCCAGGAACCCGGTGGAGGCCGCGGTGTTGGCCTCGGCGAGGGAGCGGTAGATGGCGGCCGCCTCGGAACTGAGCGGCTGGCTGCGGTGCAGTACGTCGTCGGCGGCCGCGGCCCGGTCGCTGGTCTGCCAGGCGGTGACGGCGCCGAAGGCGACGACGAGCAGGGCGAGCAGGGCGCCGATGGCCCGCAGCCGGCCGGGCTCGGTGACGGCGGCGGCGCGCAGCCGCTCCACGCCCTCGGCGAAGGCGGTGCGGCGCGGCGGAACGGGGCCGGGCGGCGGCGCCTGCGCGGCGCGGGCCTGGGCATGGACCTGTGCGTGGGCCGGTGCGGGCACCTGGGCCCGGGGCGGTACGGCGGGCAGCGGCGGCGTGGCCGGACCCGGCGGTGCGCTGCCGTTCGGCGCCTGAGCCACTCTGACCTCCCCCATGGTCATCCTTCACCGCAAGTATCGCCTGCCCGGGCCCGGATGCGCACCGGCCTGCACACGATCTTGTGCCACCGGACCCGAGGTCTTCGCACCCGTCCTCGCGCCCGGCACCACCCCTGCCCATCAATACGCCCGGGGAACCGGTTCGGTTCCCCGGGCGCCGGTCACTTGGTGGTGCTGGGCGGGGTCAGCGGGGAGGCCGCGGCCGACTGCGGGGAACTGGTGTTGGCGTAGGCGGAGGGGGCCGCCATGCCGGCCGTCGGGTCGGCGGCGCTCTGCTCGGACTCCTCCACCGGGGCGGTGGCGCCGCCGACGATGTCGATGTCGGCCGCGTCGAAGGCCCGCTTGATCCGCCAGCGCAGCTCGCGCTCCACGGTCAGCGCCTTGCCGGGCATCGTCTTCGCCGAGACCCGCACCACCATCGAGTCCAGCAGTACGGAGTCCAGGCCGAGCACCTCGATCGGGCCCCAGAGCAGCTCGTTCCAGGGCTCCTCCTTGCTCATCCGCTCGGCCACCGCGTCGATGGTGGCCTTCACCCGGTCCAGGTCCTCGCCGGAACGCACGGTCACGTCCACGCCGGCCGTCGACCAGCCCTGCGAGAGGTTGCCGATCCGCTTGACCTCGCCGTTGCGGACGTACCAGATCTCGCCGTTGTCGCCGCGCAGCTTGGTCACCCGCAGGCCGACCTCGATCACCTCGCCGGAGGCCACGCCCGCGTCGATGGTGTCGCCGACGCCGTACTGGTCCTCCAGGATCATGAAGACGCCGGACAGGAAGTCGGTGACCAGGTTCCGGGCGCCGAAACCGATGGCGACCCCCGCGACACCGGCGGAGGCCAGCAGTGGCGCCAGGTTGATCTGGAAGGTGGCCAGCACCATCAGGGCGGCGGTGCCCAGGATGACGAAGCTCGCCACCGAGCGCAGTACGGACCCGATGGCCTGGGAGCGCTGCCGGCGCCGCTCGGCGTTGACCAGCAGCCCGCCCAGCGCGGTGCCGTCCATGGTCTGCACGGTGCGGTTCATCCGGTCTATCAGCTTGGTGATCGCCCGCCGTACCACCACCCGCAGCACCGCGGCTATCACCACGATCAGCAGCACCCGCAGCCCGATCGCCAGCCACGTCGACCAGTTCTCCTCGATCCACCCGGCGGCGTTCGACGCGCTCTCCTGGGCGTCCTGGAGCGACGGCACGGACGGCGTCGACTGCGACGGGGAGGGCGAGGGGGTGGGGGTGGCCGACGAGGGCGAGGGATCGGCGGCCGCGAGGACGGCGGCGTAGGCGACGGACGGGGACACGGCGGGACCTCCAGAAAGCAGCGGCCCGCCCGTCCGGGGACCGGGGGAGTTGGTCCAAGGTCACGAAAAGGTCACCGGACGAGCGGAACAACCACACTAACGGGGCACGATGTGCGCACCCCCGGAATGCGGGAAGGAGAGACGGTGCTCACCCGCGCTTGAACTGGTCAGGGCCCGGGGGATGTATCAGGTGTGGTCGAAAACACTCCCAGCCCGTTACCAGGACATGGTGGCGCTCCCACCGACCCTGAGGGGAGACTGACTACGGATCGTCCCGGCGCGAGCCACGCGCCGCCGGCGTACAAGGAGGCCATCCGTGCCGCATGTCCTGGTCCTCAACGCGTCGTACGAGCCGCTCGGCGTCGTACCGCTCCGCCGCGCGCTCGTCCTCGTCCTCGAGAACAAGGCAGTCTGCCTCGAGGAGTCCGGCGCCTTCCTGCACAGCGCGACCGTCACCGTCCCCGCGCCCAGCGTGGTCCGGCTCAAGCGTTTCGTACGGGTCCCCTACCGGGGCCCCGTCCCCCTGACCCGCCGCGCGCTCTTCGCCCGTGACGGGGGCCGCTGCATGTACTGCGGTGGCGTCGCAACCAGCGTCGACCACGTGGTCCCGCGCAGCCGCGGGGGCCGGCACGCCTGGGACAACGTGGTGGCCTCGTGCCGCCGCTGCAACCACACCAAGGCGGACCGGCACCTCACCGAGATCGGCTGGCGGCTGCGCCACAAACCCGCCCCGCCCACCGGCCTGGCCTGGCGCATCATCGGCACCGGCCACCGGGACCCGCGCTGGCTGCCGTACTTGCAGCCGTACGGCGCGGACGACGCGCTGGCCCGGATCGACGGCATCTCAGCCTGACGGTCCGGGCTTCTGTGTACGCCGGGTCGCTCAGCGCGTCCAGTCCTTCAGCGGCTCGGTGTCCAGAACGATCCCGACCGGCTCGGGCAACTGGACCTCCTTGCCGAAGGGCAACGTCCGCACGGTCTCGTACCGCCCGCCATCGGCACCGCTGTACACCTTGACCTCGCAGGTGTCCCGGTCGATCAGGAGATAGACCGGGATGCCGGTCGCGGCGTACGCCCGCGGCTTGTCGACGCGGTCGCGCCGGTCGGTGTCGGAGTCATACGAGGTGACCTCGACGACCATGAGGACGGGGGCGGGGTCGGCCCATTCGCCCTGCCCGACAAACGCGTCCGCTGGGGCCAGGGAACCGTCGGGACGGGCGCGGCCCTCGCGGTAGGCCTCGACGGCCAGTCCCTGTGAAGGGTCCAGCCACAGATCGGGCCGGTGCTGCATGCAGATGCGTGTCAGCCACTGAATGATGCGTCCGTGATCGCCGTCCGGCACGGCCTTCCCCCCGAGATGTCCGTTGATGAACTCGAGCCGCGCGCCTTCTATGCTCCGGGCGGCATGGCGGGCGAGTTCCTCGAACTCGGTGACGAGCATCTGGGGCCGGTCGGCGGTCACGGTCACAAGGCTCCTCCGGGTGCGCGGGGGTCCACACGGTCAGCGTAGGGGAAACCGGGCCCGGCAGGCGGGACGTCCCACTCGGCGTACACCGTCTTGCCCACGCTTCGGGGCTCGCAGCCCCACCGCGCGGCGAGTGCCCCCACCAGCAGGAGTCCCCGCCCGAACTGCTCCTCGGTGTCGCCCGCCGGCCGTGGGATCGGCAACCGCTCACCGCGCGGATCGCTGACCTCGACGCGCAGCACGCGGTGACCGAGCGTGACGCCCACGCGGATGAGCCGGCCCCGGAGACCGCCGTGCAGCAGGGCGTTGGTCATCAGCTCCGACACGACGAGGGCGACGTCCCCGGCGATGTCCGCCCGCCCCCACTCGGCGACGAGCCGGGCGGCTCTGCGCCGGGCGAGCGGGACGCTGCGCTGAGTGGGGGTGTAGTCGAGCCGGTCTTCATGGAGCAGCGGGACGGGCAAGGGGGCGGGTTCTGTCATCGGTGACGTGCCTCCTGTGATCGGTCGGATACTCAACGTAGCCGCTTGTTGTTCTCGGGAGCAATCGCTACGGGGAATTAATTCCCTAGAGTTCGACTCGGGTGGAGATCACCGTCACACTGTGACCGTGACACGATCGACTCAAGCCGCAGGAAATCGGATGTCGACGGTTCTGGGCCGCAAGCTGGGAGCCGAGCTGCTGCGTCTGCGTGACGCGGCGGGCAGGACCCAGCAGCAGGCGGCCGGTGCCATCTCCGCCACCGCGACCAAGGTCGTGAAGATGGAGCGCGGGTGGGTTCCCATGCGTGACCCGGACATCCGGGCGCTCTGCGAGTTCTACGGGGTGCGCGAGGACCGGGCCGTCCACCGGCTCCTCGGTCTCGCCCGACTGGACCGGGAGCGCCGCAAGGCGAAGGGGTGGTGGAAGCAGTCGCCGCAGGCCGAGGAGTTGGCGGAGTACATCTCCATGGAGGACGTGGCCAGTCGCATCCGTACCTGGCAACAGGCGTTCGTGCCGGGTCTGCTCCAGACGCCCGAATACACCAGGGCGCTGGTGGTTAGCGAGGGCGTCTGGTCGGACCCGGACGAGATCGAGGGAGCCGTCGAGGTCCGGATGAAGCGACAGGAGCGCCTGCGCGGGAGTGATCCCTTGCAGTTGTACGCGGTCGTCTGGGAGGCCGCCCTGCGACAGCAGGTCGGCGGCGCCGAGGTGATGCGGGCCCAGTTGCAGCACATCCTGGAGCTGGCCCAGCTCCCCAACGTACGCCTCCAGGTGCTGCCCTTCCGGGCCGGCGGGCACGCCTGCATGGCGGGAGCCTTCAGCATCGTCTCGTTCGTCGAGCCGGAAGCCGCCGATGTGATCCACGTCGACACCATCGCGGCTACCGTGTGGGTCGAGGACGAGGTCGAGAGTGCCACGTACAACTCCTTCTTCGACCGCACCGCCCGACTGAGCCTGGCACCCAAGGACTCGCTCAGACTGATCGAGAGCATCAGTGAGGACATGCATCGATGAACGGCTTCGACTTTGTGAAGTCCAGCTACAGCAGCGGTAGCGGCGAGTGCGTCGAGGTCGCTCGCAATGTTCCCGGAACTGTTGCGGTCCGGGACTCCAAAGGCTGCGGTGACGGCCGGGCGATACGTCTAGGTCCCAAGGCGTGGGAGCGGTTCACGGTGTCGCTGGATAAGGACACGTGAATGAGCGTCTTCGACTTTGTGAAGTCCAGCTACAGCAACACCGCGGGCGAGTGCGTCGAGGTCGCCCGCAACGTTCCCGGAATCGTCGCCGTCCGGGACTCGAAGGGCGGCGACGGCAGTCTCATTCTCCGCGTGGAAGCGAGCGCCTGGGGGAGGTTCGTCGGCTCGCCGGAATTGTGACCAAGGTCACGATGGGCGGGTGGGGGCGTCTGGTTACGCATCCGCTGGGTAGGGCTGCCATAACCCCTGGCCGTACCCGACAAGGAGGCCTTCGTGGCTGTGCATCTCACCTTTCCCGCCCTCTCCAAACCCGTGGCGGAGCCCACCGCCGAATCCGAGGGCGGCGTCTTCGGCGCGCAGGACGCGTACGCCGAGCCGCCGCTCACCAGTGAGCCGCCGCTGCCCGATGCCGAGCCGCTCACCAGTGAGTCCCCCTTTCCTGATGTCGTGGCGCTGACCAGTGAGTCCTCGCCAGAGTTGACCGCGGTCATCCCCGAGCAGGGCACCGCCTCGTTCGCCGTACCGGAACCCGCGAGGCCGTAGGTGGCGGCGCCCGCGCCCCCGTCCGAGGAACTGACCCGGCTCGCCGAGCTGTACGGCGTCGCCGCCGCCTACCGGCCGTCCCCCGACCGTGTGGTCACGGCCTCCGCCACCGCTCTCACCCGCGCCCTGGCCGCCCTCGGCGTCGACGCCGAGGACCCGTCGGCCGCGCTCGCCGCCCGTGCGGCGGAGCTGCGCGCGCGGCTGCTGCCGCCGACCGTCGTGCACTGGGGCGACGGCCCCGCACCGGCCGCCCTGACCGCGCTGCCGGCGGGCACCGCGCTGCGCGTCGACACCGAGCAGGGCGAGCTCCGCACCGGTGCCGAGGGGCTGCCGCCCGGTGTGCACCGGCTGACCGCCACCGTCCCCGACGGACGTACCGCCCATGCCCACCTGATCGTCGCCCCGCCTCGGCTGCCCGCCCCGCCCGCCCGTTCCTACGGGCTGCTCGTCCAGCTCTACTCCCTGCTCTCCCGGCGTTCCTGGGGCATGGGCGACCTCGGTGATCTGGGCGAGCTGGCCGCCTGGGCCGGGCGTACGCTCGGGGCGGGATTCGTGCAGGTCAACCCGTTGCACGCGGCCGTTCCGGGGGACGACGGCGTACCCACGGACCCCTCCCCGTACCGGCCCTCCTCGCGGCGTTTCCCCGATCCCGTGCACCTGCGGATCGAGGACGTCCCCGAGTACGCGTACGCCGATGAGCGCTTCGACGAGCTGCTGGGCCGGGCCCGGCGGCTGCGGGACGGTGTGCTCGGGGGCGACCTCATCGACCGGGACGCGGTGTGGGAACTGAAGCGGCCGACGCTGGAACTGCTGCGCGCGGTACCGCCCGGACCCGGACGCCGCGCCGCCTACCTCGACTATCTCGCCGCCCAGGGGCAGGCCCTGGAGGACCACGCCACCTGGTGCGCCCTGGCCGAGGCGCACGGCTCGGACTGGCGGCGCTGGCCGGCCGGGCTGCGCGACCCCCGCTCCGCCGAGACCGCCCGCGCCCGCACCGCGCTCGCGGACCGCGTCGACTTCCACGCCTGGCTCACCTGGCTCACCGAGACCCAGCTCACCGACGCCCAGCGCACCGCCCGCGAGGCCGGCATGCCGGTCGGCATCGTGCACGACCTCGCGGTGGGCGTGCATCCGGTGGGCGCCGACGCGTGGGCGCAGCAGCGGTACTACGCGGCCGGGATGTCCGTCGGTGCCCCGCCGGACGCCTTCAACGCCCGCGGCCAGGACTGGGGCCTGCCGCCCTGGCGCCCGGACCGGCTCGCGGAGTCCGGCTACGCGCCGTTCCGGGACCTGCTGCGCGCCCTGTTCCGGTACGCCGGTGCCCTGCGCATCGACCACGTCATGGGCCTGTTCCGGCTCTGGTGGGTGCCCGAGGGGCTGCCGCCGACGGAAGGCACGTACGTCCGCTACGACGCCGAGGCCATGCTCGCCGTGCTCGTACTGGAGGCGTCGCGCGCCGGGGCCGTGGTGATCGGGGAGGACCTGGGCACCGTGGAGCCGGGGGTGCGGGAGGCGCTGCGGGCACGCGGGGTGCTCGGCACCTCGGTGCTGTTCTTCGAACGGGACTGGGAGGGCGACGGGCGGCCGCTGCCCGCCGACCGGTGGCGCGCCGACTGCCTGGCCACCGCCACCACCCATGACCTGCCGCCCACCGCCGCCCGCCTGACCGGCGAGCACGTCGGGCTGCGCGACCGGCTCGGGCTGCTCACCCGCCCGGTCGAGGAGGAACGGGCCGAGGCGGCGGCCGACGCCGGGGAGTGGCTGGACCTGCTGGCCCGGCTGGGTCTGCTGGACGGCTCCGCGGGTCCGGCCGCCGAGGAGGCCGGCATCCGGGCCGTGTACCGCTTCCTGCGCACCACCCCGGCCCGCATGGTCGGCGTCTGGCTGCCGGACGCGGTCGGCGACCGCCGCCCGCAGAACCTCCCCGGCACCTGGGACCAGTACCCGAACTGGCGACTGCCGATCGCCGACGCCGAAGGGCGCCCGGTGACCCTGGAGGACTTGGCCGCCGCGCCCCGGCTGCACGCGCTGATCGACGCCGTACGGGCCGGGCCCGGGACGTGAATGGTCATCTGGTCGACGCCCGGTCGGGTAGGTCGCCTCAGTCCGCCGCGTGCAGGGCCAGCAGGGAGCTGTAGGCACCCTCGGCGGCCCGGCCGGGCGCGGTGCCGGCCGGTGTGTGGGCGAGGAACGCCCCGGTCGGTCCGGTGTGGAGCACACGGCCTCCGTGCAGCACCGTGACGCTGTCCGCTTCCTCGGCGAGGTCGGCGACGTCGTGCGTCGACATCAGCACCTGGACGTCGTCGGTGACACTGCGCAGGATGTCCCGGAAGACACGCCGCTGGTGCGGGTCCATCCCTGCCGTGGGCTCGTCCAGGAGCAGTATCTCCGCGCCGTGGACTAGGGCGCCCGCCACACCGACACGACGCAGTTGTCCTCCGGAGAGCTGTGACGTCTTCGTGTTCGCTTTGTCGGTCAGTTGCACTCGCTGCAGTGCTCGGCGTGCCTGCGACCATGCGCCGTTGCGGCTCATGCCCTTGAGCCACCCCAGATACGCGACGTACTCGCGGGCGGTCAGGGAGGACATGGGGGTGATGTGCTGCGGCATCCAGGCGACGGCGCGGCGGTACGCCTTGCTTCGCGTCGGCAGACCGTGGCAGGAGACCGTGCCGACGCGAGGGGAGGCGACTCCGGCGGCGAGCTTCAACAGGGTGGATTTACCGGCGCCGTTGGGGCCGAGCAGGATGGTGAGCCCGTCCGGCAGCCGGTAGGAGAAGTCGGTCAGGATCGGCCGTTTGCGTCGGCTGTAGGCGTATGTGCAGGAGTCCAGTTCCAGCGTCATGACAGCTTCCTCGTCGAGATGGACAACTGTGCGGCGATCCCCGCGGCGAGCGCCAGCGCGGCGCCGACGGCGGCGTGCGGCGCGCCGACTGGCTCCGGGAGGATGGTCCAGGGGTAGGGGTCGAGCCTGCTGCGAAAGCCCAGGAAGACGACAGCCATCAGCCAGGCGATGGGCACCAGGACGGCTTTCTGGCCGACGACGGCGCGGGAGATCAGCGCGATCCCCACGAGGAATGCCGTGTTGCGGCCGACCGAGGCCGCGTCCCAGTCCCCGATCAGCAGCGCGGCTCCGAGTGCCGCCGCGGAGGCCGCCAGCACGCTGCCCGCCGACAGCGCGGCGTCCATGAGAGCGATCGGCCTGACGCCGGAAGCCTCAGCGGCGGACAGGCTGGAGTCGAGGCAACCTACGAGCCCGGAGACGACCACCACTGGCACGAACATCGACACGACCACGCTGGCGGAAGAGCCGGAGACGAGGTTCGGCAGGCCGACCGAGGCGTTCTGAGTCAGCAGGGTCAGAATGAACAGAGCCACCACACAGGCAGGCATGATCAGCGCTGCGCGCCGGGCGCGAAGCCAGAATCTCATGCGGTCTCCCCGCAGGCGTCCGCGAGGGTACGCGTGTACCAGCGGGACTGTTCGGCCGCCGGCCTCTTCCGGATCTCACCCACCGTGCCAGTCGCCTGGTCGAATGCCGTTCTGGCCCTCGCATCGGTTCTCGCCGCCGCGGCAAGACGGGTTCGGTAGGCGTCCTGCTGTCCGGTGACTTCGGCCGCCCACAGGTAAACGGCGTAAGCGTCAGCCGCGTCCGGGCGGGAGCACGAGAAGCGTACGGTGCCGTTCAGTACACGGAAGCGGATGGTCCCCGTCTTCGCCGCTTCGGTCAGGGGTATGCGAAGGGTCCTGGAATCGGAGGTTCGCGCCGTTCTGTCGGGCTGCAGAGTGTCGATGATGAGCGCGGGAGCCGGTTCGACGCCGACGGCTCGCAGCTCGGCAAGGACGGAGACAGCCTCCTGGCGCACTTCCTTGATGTTCTGGCCGGTAGCGGTGGGCATGCACAGCCTGGGTGCGGTGCCCACGCAGGTCACGGGTGCCTGACCGGTGAGCACGGGAGCGTTGTGCCCCCAGTCACGAACCATGGCGTACGCGCCCACGGTGCCGCTGACGGCGACCGCACCGGCCAGCCCGGCACGGAGGGCGACGGTGCCATGGCGCGTCCAGAGCAGTGCCACCCCGACGGCGACACCCCCAGTGAGAAGCACGTGCGGTACCAGAGAAGCCACAGTGGCGACCTCACCGAAGGCGAGGCTCGTCGGAAACCGACCGGAGAGATGGCGCGGCCACATCTCGTCGTAGGTCACGGAGAACGCCGTGAGCACCCAGACGACGACAAGCAGCATGGGCGCGGCCACATGACGCGGCACGCGTAGCCCGACACCGAAACCGATCACTGCGTGGGCGACGCAGATGAGGAAAGCCAGCACGAGTGGGCGCAAACTGGCGAAAGACGGCACACTGTCGGCGAACCCCAGACCCAGGGTCACGGGCATGAGAAGCATGAGCCAACTCAGCACGACGACAGGCGCCAGAACGTCCCAGGCGATGCGGTAACGGGATCGTGCGGCCGCAGAATCCCACACGTGGGCCATGGCAATTCGTCCGCTTTCCCAAGCGGAAAGCCCGGACGCGACAGCATAGGCAAACGAGTAGTCCGGCATCAGGACGTTGGAGACAATGGTCGGCGCATAGCCGTAATACGACTCCAGATCGCCGCGTCCGACGAAGAAATAGAAGACCGGCAGCGCCAGGGCAACCGGTGCCGCCCACAGGGCGCTACTGGTGCGTACAACGGTAAGGAGACGCAAGCTGCTGTCCTCTCGGAACGGACAGAAATGGGCGCTGGGGCTCCATGGTGGGACCCCAGCGCCATAGTGATACGGGCTGGCCGACTAGTCCGCTTGCGTGGTGTCGACGTAGACGACGTCCACGTCAAGCAAGCCCCCACCGTCTCCGACCGTCGAGGTCTCGAAGTAGTACGAGCCGCTGTCCAGTCCGGTCCATTCGCCCGCGCTGACCGACGTGGAGCCGTTGTAGCAGTTGGTGAAGAGGTGGGTTCCCTGGGAGTCGTCAGGGTAGAGGTCGATGGCCTTCCACAGCTTGACCGTCACCTTCTCGCTGCCGTACTGCGCGGTGCAGCCCTTGAAGCGGACTTCCGAGTAGCTCTCGTCGTCCCAGTTCCGGGATTCTTTTCCGTCGGTCCAGCTTGAGATGGAGCTCTGCCAGTTCGCGAAGGCCGGCGTTCCTGCCAGTGTGACGGCCGCAGTGACGCCGACCACCAGGGCAGCACGAAGTTTGTTCACAATCCCCCCCGGGGTGAACAAGAGTTGACCAAATGGCAACTGTAAGGTGAATGGGCTGACCCTAGTCATGCATGATCGAACGTGTCAATAAAACCGCTCGCCCGGTGCGGGTCAATGGCGAAAACCCTTTGGCGCCTCGGTCGATTGTCGGGATTGAATTGTCGGGATTGACCTGTATATGCCGCTGATTCCTTCGGTTTTTGAGCCACCGGAGGCGGCGCTCGGGGGCGGTGTGCCGGACCGCCGCCCGGAGCGTGGGCGGTGGCCGAGTGGCGGAAGTGTCGGGCCGAGGCCCCGTACGGCACCCCGGACGCGCGAGCCCGGGCGGCGTTCGCTAACTTGGGGGCGTGGACAAGAAGAACGCCTTGCGCGCCGGCACCCTGGCGGCCGGTACGACGCTGATGATGCTGCTCATGTCGTCCCCCGCGCTCGCGCTGACCCGCGACGACGGTGACGACCCCGGCACGGGCCTGAGCGTCATCGAGACGCTGGGTCTCTACGTCTTCGCCCCGCTCGTGCTGTTCGCGATCATCGCGGGGCTGGTCCTGGTCCTCGACCGCTCCAAGGAGGAGCACCGGGTGACCAGCCGCAACATCAAGACCCGGGAGACCATGGAGAAGGCCGACGCCAAGGCCTGACCCCGGTTCTTCCCCGGCTTCTGCACCTGATTTCCGTCGAGGGCGCCTGCCACGTGGCAGGCGCCCTCGACGTGTGTCACGGGCTCGGCGCGGTGAGGTAGCGCTGCACCGTGGGGCCCAGCCACGCCACGACCTCCCCCTCGGACAGCTCCACGGCCGACGGGATGCGCAGCACGTACCGGGTGAGCGCCAGCCCCAGGAGCTGTGACGCGACCAGGGCGGCCCGGGTCGGGGCCTGCTCGGGGTCCGGGCAGATCCGCCGGGCGACCGGCAGCAACTGGTCGCGGAAGATGCCGCGGGTGCGCTCGGCCCCGGCGGTGCTCAGGGCGCCGGCCCGCAGGACGGCCGTCAGTACGTCGTCCTTCTCCCAGAGGGAGAGGAAGTGCCGGACCAGGGCGGCCCCCACGCCGTCCCGGGGCAGGGCGGCGACCTCGGGCAGTCTCAGGTCCACGGTGACGGCCGCCGTGAAGAGGCCCTCCTTGCTGCCGTAGTACCGCATGACCATCGAGGGGTCGATGCGCGCGTCGCGGGCGATGGCGCGGATGGTGGCGCGGTCGTAGCCGTCGAGGGCGAACCGCTCGCGGGCGGCGTGCAGGATGGCGGCTCGGGTGGCGTCGGAGCGGCGGGGCGGCGTCGGGGAGGACATGCCCACGAACGTAGGCCAACATGCGTGGGCCAACAAGTGTTGACGGCGTGTCCGCGCGGTTTTACGGTGACAACGAGCGTTGGCAAACAGTCGTTGGCAAGCGGTTGTTGGCAAACAGTCGTTGGCGAACAGTCGTTGGCGAACAGTCGTTGGTACCCCCACGTGCAGGAGGCCCACCATGAACGGCACGCACCGTCCCGTGATCGTCGTCGGCTCCGGTCCCACCGGCCTGCTCCTGGCCGGGGACCTGGCCGCCGCCGGCGTCCCCGTCACCCTCGTCGAGAAGCGGTCACCGGAGATCAGCAACCTCTCCCGCGCCTTCGGACTGCACGCCCGCAGCCTGGAGCAGCTCGACGCCCGTGGCCTCGCCGAGCCGCTGGAGGCGATCGGCCGCCGCATCGACCGGCTCCGCTTCTTCGGCCTCCGGCTCGACTTCGGCGCCCTGCCGTCCCGCTTCAACCACGTCCTGATGCTGCCGCAGTACGAGGTGGAGAAGGTGCTGCGGGGGCGGGCGGCGGAGGCCGGCGTCGAGTTCCGGTACGAGACGGAGGTGACCGGAGTGCGTCAGGACCGGGACGGGGTGACCGTCGACGTCCGCGGGCCGGGCGGGGTCCCCGGGGAACTGCGCGCCGGGTACGTCGTCGGTGCCGACGGCGTGCGCAGTGCCGTGCGGCACGCGGTCGGGCTGCCCTTCCCCGGCCGTGCGGTGATCCGTTCGGTGGTCATCGCCGACGTGCGGTTCGCCGACGAGTCGTACGCGGAACTGGTCGGGGACTCCGTGCCGGGCGCCTTCGTCGTCATCGTGCCCTTCGGCGACGGCTACCACCGGGTGGTCGGCTGGCACCGCGAGCACAACGTGCCCGACAGCGAGCCGGTCGGCCTGGCCGAGGTCAAGGAGCTGGTGCGGCTGGTGACGGGGCGGGACTTCGGTATGCACGACCCGCGCTGGCTGTCCCGTTTCCACAGCGAGGAGCGGCAGGTGCCCGCCTACCGGGTCGGCCGGGTCCTGCTGGCCGGCGACGCGGCGCACGTGCACAGCCCGGCCGGCGGCCAGGGCATGAACACCGGCCTCCAGGACGCGGCCAACCTGAGCTGGAAACTGGCGGCCGTCCTGCACGGCCGGGCACCGGACACGCTGCTCGACAGTTACCAGAGCGAACGGCACCCGGTCGGCAGGTCGGTGCTGCGCAGCAGCGGCGGCATGATCCGGCTCGCCATGGCGTCCCGCCCCTGGGAGCGGGCGCTGCGCTCGGCGGCCGTCACGGCGCTGGACCACGCGGGTCCGGTGCAGCGCCGGGTGGCCGGTCTGATCTCCGGTCTCGGGTACCGGTACGCGGCGCCGCGCGGCGCCCATCCCCTCACCGGCCGGCGGGCTCCCGACGTGGCGCTCGCCGGTGGCGGTCGGCTGTACGAGGCGCTGCGCGGCGGGCGGTTCGTACTGATCACGCCGGACGGGGGCGGGCACGGGGACGGGCCGGGGGACGGCCGCGCGGACCGGCTCGTGTCGCGGCACTGGGCGAGCGGACGCCGTACGGCGCTGCTGGTGCGGCCCGACGGGTACGTGGCCTGGGCGGCGGAGGACGCGGACGGGGCGGCGGTGGCGGCGGCACTCGCGGCGCGGGTGTGCTGACCGGTGCGCGACACTTCACGCACACGTCGCTGCACGCATCACGCACACGTCGCTGCACGCACACGTCGCTGCACGCGCACGTCGCTGCACGCGCACGACGCCTCACGCGCACAGCCGGTCCAGTGCCGCCCGGCTCGCGTCGTCGTCGGCACGGCCGATCATCAGCCGCTGGTCGGTGTCCTGAAGCGGCATGAGCACCTCGAACCGCACCGCGATCACACCGGCGCCGGGATGCCGGATGACCTTGCGGCCGCTGCCGTTCACCTCGATGTCCCGCTCGGCCCACAGCCGCGCGAACCCGTCGACCTGGGTCATGAACTCGGCGATGAGGCCGGTCAGCGCCGGGTCCGCGGGGTGCGCGGCCCACGCGGCGCGCAGGTGGGTGATGCCCTCCCGCAGGACGCGTTCCCGGTCGACGTAGGACTCGCGGATCTCCGGATGGCGCAGACACAGCCACATCGCGTTGCGCCGGGCCGGCGGCAGGGTGTCGAAGTCCAGCAGCAGTCGCGCCATCTCGTGGTTCCAGGCCAGGATGTCGAAGCGGTGGTTCATCAGCATGGCCGGCAGCGGTGACAGGTCCGCGACCAGCCGGGCCAGCGGCGGCGCGGCGGTGGTGGTGGCGGGCCGGCCGGCGCTGCGCGGGCGGCGCTGGGCCAGGTCGAAGAGGTAGGCGCGTTCGGCGGGGGCCAGCCGCAGGGCCCGGGCCAGTGCCTCCAGCACGTCCGCCGAGGGCCGCAGCCCGCGGGCCTGTTCCAGCCGTACCACGTAGTCGACGCTGACGCCGGCCAGCTCGGCGACCTCTTCGCGGCGCAGTCCCGGGGTCCGCCGGGACCGCCCGCGTGCCGGCAGTCCCGCCGCCGCCGGGTCCAGCCGTTCGCGACGGGCCCGCAGGAAAGCGGCCAGCTCCTGGGTGGCGTCCACCGTGCGGGTCGTCATGCCCGGTGCAACAGCCAGGGTAGGACGGCTGTTCCCAGGAAGCGTCTTCCCTTAACCCCCCGCCCGCCCCGCCCGCAGGCTGATCCCCGACGACGGAACACCAGCTCCGACGACGGAACACCAGCTCCGACGACGGAACACCAGCTCCGACGACGGAACACCAGCTCCGACGACGGAACACC
>NZ_JBFAAP010000022.1:0-76520 GCF_040639815.1 Streptomyces sp. NPDC023723 | reverse complement strand
TCCGACGACGGAACACCAGCTCCGACGACGGAACACCAGCTCCGACGACGGAACACCAGCTCCGACGACGGAACACCAGCTCCGACGACGGAACACAGGCTCAGGCACAGGGAGAACCACCATGTCACTCACCCTCGACAGCTACCGGCTGCTGGGCCGCTCCGGGCTGCGGGTCTCCCCGCTGGCGCTCGGCGCGGCCACCTTCGGCACCGAGTCGGGCTGGGGCGCCGGACGGGAGGAGGCACGCGAGCTGTTCGACCGCTACGTCGAGCACGGCGGCAACTTCATCGACACCGCCAACACCTACGCGGCCGGCAGCTCCGAGCGGCTGTTGGGCGAGTTCACCCGCGACCACCACGGCCACCGCGACAGCCTGGTACTGGCGACGAAGTACACGACACTGCGCAGGACCGGCGACCCGAACTCCGCGGGCGCGCACCGCAAGAGCCTGGCCACGTCGGTGGAGGCCAGTCTGCGGCAGCTGAACACGGACTACATCGACCTGCTTTACCTGCACGTGTGGGACTTCACCACCCCGGTCGAGGAGATCCTGCGCGGCCTGGACGACCTGGTCCGGCAGGGCAAGGTCCTGTACGTGGCGATCTCCAACGCCCCGGCCTGGCAGGTGTCGCGCATGCAGGCCGTCGCCGACCTGCGCGGCTGGTCCCCGCTGGTGGCGCTCCAGATCGAGTACAACCTGATCGAGCGCACCGGGGAGCGGGACCTGATCCCGATGGCCCGCGAGCTGGGCCTGGGCGTGATCCCGTACTCGCCGCTGGCCGGCGGGGTGCTCACCGGCAAGTACGGCCGCGCCGATCTGAACGCGGCGAACATCGGGCCCGGCGACGGCACCCGCAAGAGCTTCAACTTCGCCCTGGGCACCCTCAGCGAACGCAACCTCGCCGTCGCCGACGTGCTGAAGGAGGTCGCCGCCGAGCTGGGCCACACCCCCGCCCAGGTCGGGCTGGCCTGGACCCTGTGCAACCCGGGCGTGACCGCCCCGGTCATCGGCGCCCGCACCCCCGCGCAACTGGCGGACAACCTGGGCGCGCTGGACGTCGACCTCACCGCCGCCCAGCTGGCCCGGCTCGACGAGGCGAGCGCGATCCCGCTCGGCTACCCGCACGCGATGCTGGCCGGCGACCACATCCGCAACGTGACGGCGGGCGACATGAGGATCGACGCCCGCCGCTGACCGACCGAGGGGGCGCCCGGAGCCCAGCTCCGGGCGCCCCCGTACTCCGTTACGCCGCCGAGTCCGCCGCCTGCGCCCGCAGCGCCCGCTCCACGCCCGCGCGGGACTCGGAGACCAGCCGCCGCAGCGCCGCGTTCGGCTCGGCGGAGGTCAGCCAGGCGTCCGTCCTGCGCAGCGTCTCGTCGGTGACCTGGATCGCCGGGTACAGACCGACGGCGATCTGCTGGGCCATCTCGTGCGACCGGGACGTCCAGACCTCCGCCAGCACCTCGAAGTACCGGTCCGCGTACGGCGCGAGCAGCTCCCGCTGGTCGGTCTGGACGAAACCGGAGATCACCGCCTCCTGCACGGCGTTCGGCAGCTTGTCGGAGTCGACGACCGACGCCCACGCCTCGGCCTTGGCCTCCTCGGTGGGCCGGGCGGCCCGCGCGGCGGCGGCGTGCCGCTCACCGGCGGCCGTGCGGTCCTGCTCGTGCTCGCCGGCGATCTCCGCCTCGTCGAACCGGCCCACCGCCGCCAGCCGCTGCACGAACGCCCAGCGCAGCTCGGTGTCGACGGCCAGCCCCGCCACCGTCTGCGTGCCGTCGAGCAGCGCCTCCAGCAGATCGAGCTGCTCCGGCGTCCGGGCCGTCGCCGCGAACGCCCGCGCCCACGCCAGCTGGTGGTCGCTGCCCGGGGTGGCCGCCCGCAGGTGCGCGAGGGTCGCCTCGGTCCAGCGGGTCAGCAGCGTCTCGCGGGCCGCCGGGTCGGCGTACTGGTCGACGGCCAGCTTGACCTGCCGGTGCAGCGACTGCACGACCCCGATGTCGGACTCCTTGCCGATGCCGGACAGCACCAGGGAGAGGTAGTCGCGGGTGGCGAGTTCGGCGTCCCGGGTCATGTCCCAGGCCGACGCCCAGCACAGGGCACGCGGCAGCGACTCGGCGAATTCGCCGAGGTGCTCGGTGACGAACGCCAGCGACTGCTCGTCCAGGCGGACCTTGGCGTAGGACAGGTCGTCGTCGTTGAGGAGCACGACGGCCGGGCGGCGGGTGCCGACCAGCTGCGGTACGTCGGTCAGCTCGCCGTCCACGTCCAGCTCGACGCGCTCGCCCCGCACCAGCTTGCCGCTCGGGTCGAGGTCGTAGCAGCCGACCGCGACGCGGTGCGGGCGCAGGGTGGGCTCGCCCTTCGCGCCGGCGGGCAGCGCCGGGGCCTCCTGCCGGATGGCGAAGGAGGTGATGGTGCCCTCGGCGTCGGTGTCGATGACCGGGCGCAGCACGTTGATGCCGGCCGTCTCCAGCCACGCCTTCGACCAGGACCTCAGATCCCGCCCGGAGGTCTCCTCCAGCGCGCCCAGCAGGTCGGACAGCCGCGTGTTGCCGTACGCGTGCCGCTTGAAGTACGCCTGCACGCCCTGGAAGAACGCGTCCTCACCGACGTACGCCACGAGCTGCTTGAGGACGCTGGCACCCTTGGCGTACGTGATGCCGTCGAAGTTGACGAGCACGTCGTCCAGGTCGGTGATGTCCGCCATGATCGGGTGCGTGGACGGCAGCTGGTCCTGCCGGTACGCCCAGGTCTTCATGGAGTTGGCGAACGTGGTCCACGAGTGCGGCCAGCGCGAGCCGGGCGCGGCGGCCTGGCAGGCGATGGAGGTGTAGGTGGCGAACGACTCGTTCAGCCACAGGTCGTTCCACCACTCCATGGTGACCAGGTCGCCGAACCACATGTGCGCCAGCTCGTGCAGGATGGTCTCGGCGCGGGTCTCGTACGCCGCGTCCGTCACCTTCGACCGGAACACGTACTGGTCCCGGATGGTGACCGCGCCCGCGTTCTCCATCGCGCCCGCGTTGAACTCCGGCACGAACAGCTGGTCGTACTTCTTGAACGGGTAGGCGTAGTCGAACTTCTCCTGGAACCAGTCGAAGCCCTGCCGGGTCACCTCGAAGATCGCGTCCGAGTCGAGGTGCTCGGCGAGCGAGGGACGGCAGTAGATGCCGAGCGGGACGCTCTGCCCGTCCTTCTCGTAGACGCTGTGCACCGAGTGGTACGGGCCGACGATCAGGGCCGTGATGTACGACGAGATGCGCGGCGTCGGCTCGAACACCCAGACGTTGTCCTTGGGCTCGGGCGTCGGGGAGTTGGAGATGACGGTCCAGCCCTCGGGCGCCCGCACGGTGAACTGGAAGGTCGCCTTCAGGTCCGGCTGCTCGAAGCTGGCGAAGACCCGGCGGGCGTCCGGCACCTCGAACTGGGTGTACAGGTACGCCTGCTCGTCGACCGGGTCGATGAACCGGTGCAGGCCCTCGCCGGTGTTGGTGTACGCGCAGTCGGCCACCACCCGCAGGATGTTGCGGCCCGTCAGCAGCCCCGGCAGCGCGATCCGGGAGTCCGCGAACACCTCGTCCACGTCGAGCTGGTCACCGTTGAGGGTGACCTCGTGGACGGCCGGGGCGACGAGGTCGATGAACGACTCCGCCCCGTTCTCGGTGACGTCGAAACGCACCGTCGTCACGGACCGGAACGTACCTCCCCCACTCTGCGCGCCGCAGAGGTCGAGATCGATCTCGTACGCGTCCACGGAGAGCAGCTTCGCCCGCTGCTGCGCCTCTTCGCGGGTCAGGTTTGTGCCAGGCACGCGGTCATCTCCTCGTATGTGTCGTTTCCGACATCCTTCCACGGGAGCCCGCCGCCGGGCACGCGAAGGGCGTGGTCACCGGGGAGTGACCACGCCCGCGCGGGTATGTCCGACGTGTTACCGCTTGCCGGACAGCTCCGCCGCCACCAGTTCCGCGATCTGCACCGCGTTGAGCGCCGCGCCCTTGCGCAGGTTGTCGTTGGAGACGAACAGCGCGAGGCCGTTGTCGACGGTCTCGTCCTGGCGGACGCGGCCCACGTAGGACGGGTCCTGGCCGGCCGCCTGGAGCGGGGTCGGAACCTCCGCCAGGGCCACGCCGGGCGCGCCGCCCAGCAGCTCCTTGGCGCGCTCCACGCTGATCGGGCGGGCGAAGCGGGCGTTGATCTGGAGCGAGTGGCCGGTGAAGACGGGCACCCGGACACACGTCCCGGAGACCTTCAGCGCCGGGATCTCCAGGATCTTGCGGGACTCGTGGCGGAGCTTCTGCTCCTCGTCGGTCTCGTGCCGCCCGTCGTCGACGATCGACCCGGCCAGCGGCAGCACGTTGTACGCGATCGGCGCCACGTACTTCTCCGGCTTCGGGAACTCGGCCGCCGAGCCGTCGTGGGTGAGCTTCGGCGCGTCCTCGCCGACCTTCCTCACCTGCTCGAACAGCTCGTCCACACCGGCCAGCCCGGAACCGGACACCGCCTGGTAGGTGGCCACGACCAGCGCTTCGAGACCCGCCTCGGCGTGCAGCGGACGCAGCACCGGCATCGCGGCCATCGTGGTGCAGTTCGGGTTGGCGATGATCCCCTTGGGGCGGGAGGCGATCGCGTGCGGGTTGACCTCGGAGACCACCAGCGGCACGTCCGGGTCGCGGCGCCACGCCGAGGAGTTGTCGATCACCACCGGGCCCTGCCCGGCGACCTTCTCGGCCAGCGCCTTGGAGGTGGCGCCGCCCGCCGAGAACAGCACGATGTCCAGGCCGGAGTAGTCGGCGGTGGCCGCGTCCTCCACCGTCACCCCGTCCAGGTCCTTGCCCGCGCTGCGGGCGGAGGCGAACAGGCGCAGCTCGGTGACCGGAAAGTCCCGTTCCGTGAGGATCCTGCGCATGACCGTGCCGACCTGTCCGGTGGCTCCGACGATTCCGACCCTCACGGTGACTCCCTTTCCTGCCGTGTTCCCGGCGTGCGCCGGCCCCGGCCTGCGTGGCCGGGGCCTTTCCATCATGCGTCTCTCCCCGGGCGGCCTGTCCAATCCATTGCCCGAGGGCTGGGACACATCCGTGACTCAGCCCTGCGGCTCCAGGGTCCATCGCCCTGACGTGCGCATCTGCAGATATCCGCGCGGAAGGCGCTGCAGACCGGAACCCGTGCTGATCCGGCGTACCGGTTGCAGGCGTTCGTCCAGTTCCCACAGCACTGGCAGGTCGAATCCGCCGAGCGTGTCGTGCCTGACCATCACCTCGGCCCCGGGTCCGGTGTGACGTACGACTCCATATCCCCGCCCCTCGACCGGCCGCCCGTCGAGCACCGGCGCGGTGGCGGGGTCGGCGAGTTCGATCACCCAGCCGGTCTCGTCGGCGGTGAGAATCCGGACGTGGCAGTACCCCGCCTCGGAGACCCAGACGGGGCCGGTGACCGGGCGGCGGCCGCTGGTGTCGGCGCAGATCTTCGACTGGCCGTCGGCCTGGACCGAGCGCGCGGTGATCACCTTGTCGTCGGAGGTGGTGCGGCGCAGGCGCAGCAGCGCGGGCGGGCCGTCGTAGCGGAAGACCGCGGAGCCGCGGCCCTCCACCTGGCCGGTGAGCGCGGGCACCTGCTCGACGGGGAGCAGGCGCAGGCTCCAGCCGCGCACGCTCGCCAGCCGCAGCCGGACCCGCGGCTCGCCACGGACGAAGACCAGGGCGCGGCCGTGCTGCCCGTCGCGGGACCCCTGGAGGAACTCCTCCGCGTCGTCGTACTCGTCGAGCAGGTGGACCAGGGTGCCCAGGATGCCGCCGTCGTACTCGAAGGCGTACTCCAGCAGCGCGGGCCGGCCGGGGGCGGGGTTGACCAGGGTGACCGTCTTGTCGCCGCGGCCGGTCCAGGCGCCGGCGGCCTGCGCGGCGGCCTCGTCCACCACGGGCAGCGGGCGGGCGGTGAGCCGCCACGGGCCGTCGGCCTCCAGGTCCAGCAGGAGCGGGCCGTCGGGCAGCGGCGCCGTCTGGCGCAGCGGGGCCGTGGCGTTGATCAGCAGGTCGTAGTCGTCGGGGTCGTGCAGCCGCGCGGCGGCGAAGCACTTGAGGCCGAAGTAGCCGCCGCCGTCCTCGTCGCCGGCGAATTCCACGTCCAGGTCGGCCGCGGTGCCGGTGTACGCGACGACCTCGGGGCCGTAGCCCTCCAGGGGCGCGGTGCCCAGCCGGCGCAGCACCGACAGGGGCTGGACCAGCACCGTCCAGGCGTTGTCCGCCTCCACGCGCAGCCGCAGCGGGCGGTCTCCCGGGGGACGTACCAGCGTCCTCCCGCGGAAGTCGCGCTGGGCGGAGTTGAAGAGACAGTCGTCGTCCTTGTTGCGGCGGCTCAGCGTGTGCACGCCGAAGTAGCCCTCTCCCTGATGCCAGGCCTCGACGACGACCGGCCCCGGCGGCAGCGGCACGTCCACCGAGACGACGCCGTTGCCGTGGCCCCGCTGGGTGTAGGGGTGGAACTCGGGGCCGAAGACGTGGGGCACGTCGGCCACGGGGGCGGGTGTCGAGGAGGGTGCCTGCGCGGGCCCGGGCGCGGGCGGGGAGACGGCCGCGGGTGCCGGCCCGGGGAGGTGTCCGGGGGTGTGCCCGGCAATGGGCCCGGGGATGGGCACGGGGGCGGGTTCGGCCACGGATATCCCGAAGTCCGTCGCCAGCCCGGCCAGTCCGGCCGCGTAGCCTTGCCCCACCGCCCGGAACTTCCACTGCCCGTTCCTGCGGTAGAACTCGCCCAGCACGAACGCCGTCTCGTCGGCGGCGTCCGTCACCGCGTAGTGCGCCGCCACCGCGCCCTCACCGGTCAGGGCCTGCGCGTACAGCTCGGCCACCTGACCGAAGACCCCGCCGTCGCAGGAAGCCGCGATCAGCACCCGCTGCACGGCCGGTTCCACGCGCCGCAGATCGATCTCCAGCCACTCGGCGAGCTGCCCGCCCCCCTCGGCCGTCCCCAGGTGGCGCACGGCGCCCGAGGGATGCGCCGGCTGGTTGTAGAAGACGAGGTCGGCGTTCCCG
Organism: Streptomyces sp. NPDC023723; assembly: GCF_040639815.1. Classification (NCBI taxonomy): domain Bacteria; kingdom Bacillati; phylum Actinomycetota; class Actinomycetes; order Kitasatosporales; family Streptomycetaceae; genus Streptomyces; species Streptomyces sp. NPDC023723. The sequence goes on along the minus strand of NZ_JBFAAP010000022.1, from coordinate 69,485 downwards.
CGAACCCTGCCCGTGGCGTCCAACAGCAGTGCCGACGCGTCCACGGCCGGCGCGCCCGGTTCCTGCCGCCGACAGACGGTGACCCGCAAGGTGGCCTCGGGGACGGGGACGTTGGCGCCCTTGGCGAGATGAATCATGGGACACATGGTGACAGTGAAGATCACGTGAGGTCGATGGTCGGAGAAGTGGAAGTCGAACGTTCCGGCCCGCACCGGCGTCGTAGAGAAAACGCGGTGAGGGGAGGGGGTGGCCGGTGCTGCGCGGAAGGATCCGCCGGGGGCGGGATCAGCCGGTCGGCGACGATCCGCTGGACGCGGCTCAGGAGCGGCGGGTGCGGGCGGTGCTCGCGCTCGGCGGGGTGCCGCAGGCGGACCTGCCGGACGGGGTGCAGCAGGTCCGCCTGCGGTTGCTGGAGCGGGCCGCGAGCGGCCGGGAGGCGCCCCGGGACGTCTCGGCGTGGGCGGCGGTGGTCGCCTCCAACCTGGCCATGGACTGGCACCGGGCCAAACGCCGCCAGGAGCGGATCGGCGAGCGGCTCGCCGCGCTGCGGCACAGCGACCATCCCTCCGGCGAGGAGACCAGCCTGCTCTCGCTGGCCGTCGCCCGGGGCCTGGACGCGCTGCCCGCCGCCCAGCGCCAGGTCGTGGTGCTGCGCTTCTACGCCGATCTGCCGGTGCGCGGCATCGCCGAGGAGTTGGGTGTTCCCGAGGGCACGGTCAAGAGCAGGCTGCACACGGCGGTCCGGGCCCTGCGCGCCCGTCTGCACGAGGACGAGGTGGTGTGAGATGGCCGCCGAGCACGAGGCGTACGAGGGTGCCGTCCCGGACGACGCGCTGCTGGCCGCGATCATGGGGGAGCCGCTGCCGCCGGGGTCGGCCGAGGCCGCCGACGTGGCACTGCTGCGGGAGCGGATGGGGGTGATCGGGCGGGTGCTGAGCGAACCCCCGGGCGAGCTCCCGGGGGAACGCCCGAGTGAACTCCCGGGGGAACTCCCGGGCGGACCCTCCGGCCCGCCGGGACGGGTTCCGGCGGCGGTGCCGCGCCGCCGCCGGCACCGGCGTCACGTGGTGCTCGGCGCGCTCGCCGTGGCCGGTGCGGGCGCCTTCCTGTCCGGGCTGGCGTGGCTGGTGACACAGACCGGGCCCGCTGGTTCCGCCGACGCCGGGGCCGACAGCGCGGCCGACTCGAGCGGCAAGGAGGCCGCCGCCCCCTTCGGCAGCCCCCGCTACCTGGCCTGCGCCCGGCTGGTCGCCGAGGCCACGGTGACCGGCGTCGAGCCGGTGCCCGGCGCCGGGGGCCTGCGGATCACGGCGCGGATCACCCGGCAGTACGTGCCCGAGAAGCCGTCCGGCGAGGTCACCTTCCTCACGGAGGAAACTCTCGGCGTGGGCGACCGCGTGCTGTTCGGGCTCCCGGCGCACGGCGGGCACCCGGACGCCCTCTTCGTCGGCGAGGCCGGGATCGCCGCCGAACGGGCCCGCGTCACCGCCGCCCTCCCGGCGTCCCGCACCCTGGCCTGCGAGTAGCGAAGAGGGGGCGGGCGCCGTGGCGCCCGCCCCCTCCGCACGCGCCGTACCGGACTACGGCACGACCTTCTCGATCGCCACGCTGCCGGTGCCCGCGACCGTGCCGCGGGCGTTGACGAGCTGGACCCGACCGAAGAACTCCCGGCCCTCGGGCGCGGCGGCCAGTGCCGTCACGCTGCCGGAGACGGTGGCCGACTCACCCGTGCCGAGCGACACCGCGGTGCCGGCGACGTCGACCGTGCCGAGGGTGGCCGCGAAGTACACGTCCCGGTAGTCGTACTCCGTGGCGCCGGACGGCACCGCGTAGCCGACGACCTCGACGGTGTACGTGCCGGCCGCCGGGTCGGGCACCGAGACGGACTCCTCCGAGTCGCCGTCGGCGCTCTGCGCGATCGCCGTGCCGTCCGCGTCGTAGACCGTGAGGTCCAGGTCGGCGGCGGCGTCCGAGACGTTGCCGATCGCCACGTCCAGCGAGGTGGCGCCCTCGGGCACCTCGACGGTGGTGGTCTGCGCGTCGCCCTCGGCGATGGTGGGACGGCTGGTCAGGGACGAGCCAAGCGGGCCGCCCACCAGCTTGCCGCCGTCGATCGCGGCGTACTTGTTGGTCACCGTCCAGGAGGCGTCGACCGGGGTGCCGGCCGTGGCCTCGGGCACGGTCACGACCTCGGGGGCGAAGTCGGCGCCGAGGACGGAGACGTCCAGCTGGTACGGGTTGTCCAGCAGCGGCGAGGTGCGGCGCGACTCGACCTCGACCTCCCACACCCCCGGCTGCGGGTCGGCGTACGCGCGCACGTCGGGCTTGCAGCCGTTGCCGTCGAGGTAGTTGTTGTAGCAGTACGGCGTGGAGGTCTCGTCGAGCGGGACGCCGTACGGGTGGATGGTGATGAACCGGGTCTGGCTCTTGCCCTTCAGCCCGCCGATGGCGACCTCCAGGGACTTGGCGCCCTCGGGGACCGTCACGAAGTAGGACGCGGTGCTGTTGCGCTGCACCGAACCGGAGGCGGAGTAGGTGTACTTGACCTCCGGAGCGACCACGACCGTGGTCATGACCTGCTGGTCGACGCCCTCGGTCTTCGGGTCGTCCACCTCCAGGATCGCGCTCTTGAGGCCCTCGGAGCGGGGCGCCGCCCGCACCTTGACGGTGACCGGCTGGTTCAGCGGCAGGTTCACCGTGCGGGAGCCGACCACCTGGAAGGTCGAGCCGGCGTTGTTGGCGAGGCTCAGCTCGTGCCGGATCGCCTTGTCCGCGCCGGAGGTGCGGGTGAGGGTGATCTCGTACGTCTTCTGCTGGCCCGCCTTCAGGCCGCCCTCGCGGTCGTAGAGGCCGGTGCCGAAGCCCGGGGTCTCCAGCGCGTAGTCGATCGCGGTGTCGACCGGGGCCTTGACCGTGTACGTGTGCGCGGTGGCGCCCTCGCGGATCGACTTCCAGGCGTCCACGACGTTGATCAGGCCCGCGCCCTCCTCGTACGCCTGCACACCCTTGATGTGGTCGGCGGTCGAGGTCAGCGCGGTGCGCAGGTTCGCCGGGGTGAGGTCGATGTGCTTCTGCTTCGCGGCCGACAGCAGCAGCGCGGAGGCGCCCGCGGCCTGCGGGGAGGCCATCGAGGTGCCCTGGAGCATGCCGTAGCCGGCGGGCAGCGAGTAGCCCGCCTCGGCGACCGGGGCGCCCGGCAGCCAGGTCTGGATGGAGTTGATCGCCGCGCCCGGCGCGGTCAGCGTCGGCGTGAAGCCGCCGTCCTCCCGCGGGCCGCGCGAGGAGAACGGCATCATGGCGTACTTCTTCTCCACCGCCGAGCCGTAGTTGACCGCCCAGGTCTCCTTGGAGATGGCCGCGCCGACCGAGATGACCTTGTCGGCCAGACCGGGGTCGCCGACGGTGTTGGCGCCGGGGCCGTCGTTGCCGGCCGAGATGACGAGCTGGACGCCGTACTCGTCGATGAGCCGGGTGTACAGCTCCGCGCGGGCGTTGTTGCCGTCGTTCAGGGACGGCAGGCCGCCGATCGACATGTTGACGATGTCGACGCCCCGGTTGACGACCAGGTCGATCATGCCCTCGGTGAGCGCGACGTTGGTGCAGCCGCCGGTCCAGGTGCAGGCCCGGGAGGAGACGATCTGCGCGCCGGGGGCGGCGCCGTCCATCTGCCCGCCGAACAGGCCGTTGGCGGCGGTGATGCCCGCGACGTGGGTGCCGTGCTCGGACTCGATGACGCCGATGTTGACGAAGTCGGCCTTGGCGCCCGCGCTGTTGTAGACGACGTCCTTGCGGATCTCGACGACGAACGGCTGCCGCTCGGCGACGTCGGTGGCCGGGTCGTCGGTGCCGAAGTAGCCGACCTGGTAGCCGTCCTTGTACGGCTTCATCGCGGTGTCGTCGGAGAAGTCGTGGTTGTTGTTCAGGTCGACCCGGACCGTGCCGGCCGCCGCGTCGTACAGCACGCCCCAGGAGTCGGTGGTGTCGCCGTCCCGGTTGGCGTCACCGGCCGCGTCGCCGCCGGTGGTGTACGACTCCAGGAAGGTGGAGACCTTGTACGAGCCCGCGGGCGCCGTCCAGCTCTGACCGCCGTAGGTGAACACCGGACCGGAGACGGAGGCGGTCATCGGCCGCCAGGTGCGGTCCCCGTCGACCACCGGGTCGGTCGCGGTGACCCAGTCGACGATCTTCCGCTGTCCGGTGCTGGTCTTCTGGAGCGCCGGGTGGGACAGGTCCACGCCCGAGTCCAGGATGCCGATGGTGATGCCGCGGCCGTCCGCCCTCGGGTTCTGCTTGACGAAGTCGACGGCGCCGGTCTCGAAGGACGGGTTGTACGGGTTCTTCGCCGGGGTGTTCCGGCCGGGGGCGGTGGCGGTCGCGGTGGCCTTGGTGGCGGCGCCCTTCGCGGTGTCCGCGCTCGGCGTCGGGTCGTCCAGCGCGATCTCCTCGCGTAGATCGATGCCGTGCACGGAGGAGAGCTTCGCGGCGGCGGCGATCGCGGCGTCCGCCTTGGCGGTGGGGACGGTGGCGCGGACGTACCCGAGCTTGTCGTAGGTGCGGCCGACGGTGCCGCCCTCGACCGCGTCCAGCTTCCTGGCCACCTCGGCGGTGTCGCCGGGCGCGGTGGCGACCATCATGGTGACGTTCTTCTCGCCGTCGGCCTTGGCCTCGGCGAGCCGGTCCGCGTCGTCCGAACCGAGTTTGTCGTCGGCTGACTTCACCGAGGGTTCGGCGGCCGGGGCGGTGCTGGCCGCCGGGCCGTCGGCGGCGAGGGCCAGGGGCACGGGCCCGGCCGCGGCGAGCGCGGCGACGAGACCGGCGGCCACGGCGATCCGGGCCGCGCGTCTGCCACCCGGTATCGGGTCGCGCTGGGGAGTGTGGGTCATCGGCATCCCTTGTGGACGGCGGTACAGAAAACGACCGGGGCTGCTCTGTCCCGATCGTCGTCGTCCGGAATGCGATCCGAGACGACCGCTCAGCCTTACCCAAGGGATCGTTGTTTGGGGAGAGTTCACCGGGGCGGGATGAGGTCATGGCGTACTTCCGCCATGCGCCATCAGGGACACAAGGGGCGGGACATGACAATCCTGTGAGCGTGCCGGGTTAGCGTCCCGGCGTGCGACGGAAGCTGTGGGTGGCGGCCTACGCCATCCCTTGTTCTTCGCAGGGCATCCCGGCGTTCAGGCGGGGCGGGAATGCGATGCTGGGCCCGGAGGCGCGAAGCGCCGGAGTTCTCTGCGTCTGTGTGGTGACGGTCAGGCTGGACGCTTCTGGTTCTCGATGTAGTCCTTGACGATGCTCAGCGGTGCGCCACCGCAGGATCCCGCGAAGTACGACGGGGACCAGAACACGGACCCCGTTCCGATCCGGTTGATCCGGCCGGTGTACTCCGCGCGCAGGTATCGGGAGCTGACGCCTTTGAGGCTGTTGACGAGCTTGGACAGGGCGATTTTCGGCGGGTAGTGCACGAGGAGGTGGACGTGATCGCCTTCGCCGTTGAACTCGTGCAGCTGCGCGCCGAAGCTCTCGCACACGTCGCGCATGATCTCCTCGCAGCGGGTCAGCATCTCGTCGTTGAAGACTTCACACCGGTACTTCGTGACAAACACCAAATGGGCGTGGAGGTTATGGATGACGTGGTTTCCTCGTCGAATATCGGGATCTGCTTCCCAGCGTGGTGACATACACCAAGCGTAGTAGGATCAAGTGGGCTTAACCGGAGGGGTGGGCTGAGATGATCCGCGCGTACAAGTTCCTCCTGCGGCCCACCGTCCGCCAGGAGCAGGCGCTGGGCGAGATGCTGCGGGATCACTGCTCCCTCTACAACGGGGCGTTGCAGGAACGCCGCGACGCCTACCGGCATCCGTCGAAGACCAGCGTCAAGTACGGGATGCAGTCCGCGCAGCTGAAGGAGATCCGGGCGTTCGACCCGGAGCGTCAGGGCCGTTGGTCGTTCAGTTCGCAGCAGGCCACGTTGCGTCGCCTGGACAAGGCGATGCAGGCGTTCTTCCGCCGCGTCAAGGCCGGACAGACGCCGGGATACCCGCGATTCCGTGGGGCGAACTGGTTCGACACGGTCGAGTTCCCGAAGGACGGCGACGGCTGCCGGTGGAACTCCTCCCCGCACGACCCCGTCACCCGCGTCCGCTTCCAGGGCGTCGGCCACGTCAAGGTCAACCAGCACCGCCCGGTGGCCGGCCACGTCAAGACCGTGTCGGTCAAGCGTGAGGGCCGTAAGTGGTTCGTCGTGCTCACCGCCGGGCAGGACCGGCCAGAACCGCTGCCCGCGACCGGCTCCGTGGTCGGCATCGACCTGGGCATCGCGAACTTCCTCGCCGACTCGAACGGCGAGTTCGTGCCCAGTCCGCGCCACGGCCGCAGGGCTGCCGCGAAACTTGAGGCGGCGCAGCAGGCCCTGTCCCGGTTCCCGCGCCGCAAGGCGAAGGACCGGACCGCCAACCACCAGCGCGCGGTGGAGAAAGTCGCCCAGCTGTACGGCAAGGTGCGGCGCAAGCGACTCGACCACGCACACAAAACCGCCCTCACGCTGGTCCGCGCGCATGATCTCATCGCGCACGAAGACCTCAAGATCCGAAACATGAGCAAGGCCCCCGCACCGAAACCCGACCCCGGTCGGCCGGGCGTCTTCCTGCCCAACGGGGCCGCCGCGAAGGCCGGGCTGAACCGCTCGATCGCCGATGCCGGATGGGGGGTGTTCCTGACGATCCTGCACGCCAAGGCTGAAAGCGCCGGACGAGAAGTGATCGCCGTGGACCCCCGCAACACCTCCCGGCAGTGTCCCGCATGCGGGCACACCGCCAAGGCGAACCGGCCCACCCAGGAAAAGTTCCACTGCGTCGCGTGCGGCCACGTCGCGCATGCCGACACAGTGGGAGCCATCAACGTTCTACGGGCCGGGCTGGTCCGTCGCGACGCCGACCCGGCGTAACGAGAAGCCCTCGGCTTCAGCCGGGGGAGGAGTCACATGCGTACGGGACGGGCAGGTGCTGCTGGCCCGGTCGCCGGGGCCCGGCGGGGTGCCCGAGTGGGTGCTGCCGGGCGGCGGCACCGAGCACGGCGAGGACCCCTGCGACACGGTGGTGCGGGAGGTCGCGGAGGAGACCGGATACCAGGTCGAGGTCACCGGCCTGCTCGGGGTCGACTCGAACCGGATCGTCCGGGCCGGGCGGTTCGGCCGCCGGGTCGACCAGCACGGCGTCCGGCTCGTCTACGAGGGCCGCGTCACCGGCGGGGCGCTCCGGCCGGAGGTCGGCGGCTCCACCGACCTGGCCGCCTGGCAGGACCTCGGCGCGGTGGCCGGGCTGACCCGGGTGCCGCTGGTCGACGCCGGGCTGCGGCTGTGGCGGGAGCGGCCGGCGGCGGGGCGGCTGCCCGCGGGGTAGGGGTCCGGTACCCCGGCAGGTGAACGCCGGGCGACCGCTTTCCGGCCGGTCGAGGAGCGGTTGCGAACGCGGGGGGTGTCGCATGATCCACGTACGGTGATCGGCGTGGCCCGTTGCGGCCCCGTTCACGCACCGGTCATCCCCGCTGCCAACGATCCGGTAGGAGCGGACGTTCGCGGATGCGACCGTCCGCCGTCACTGCCGGCGCGTTCGCACTCGGGGAGACAAGCGCATGTCGCGCACACGCTCAACCACCGGCTCCGGGCCGGGTGTCCACCGTCGATCCGTCCTCGCCGCCACCGCCGCGGTGGCCGTCGCCGGCGGCGCCGGCTACGCGCTGCGGCCCGACGAGGCCGCGGCCACCGCCGCCGCGGCCCCGGACCGGGCGGCGGCCCTCGCCTCCTCCCGGCAGGCCCCGGCCGCCCCGCTCGCCCCCTACACCCGCGGCACCACCCTCGCCGCCCTGGCCACCCCGGGCTCCGGCGCAGGCTCCGGCTACCGGCGGCTGGCCGACGGACCCGGCTGGCAGCGCGTGGTCCGCGACGGACTGGCGACCGCCAAGTCCGGCCGCGAAAGCCGCCGCACCGCGCTCGCCGCCTTCGTCCAGCTCACCGACCTGCACCTGATCGACACCCAGCACCCGCTGCGCCTGGAATACCTGCGCTCCACCGACGTGCACGCCTGGCGCCCCCAGGAGGCGCTGACCGTGCAGGGCGCCATCGCGCTCGTGGAGCGGATCAACGCGCTGCGCGGCGCGCCCGTCACCGGCGCGCCGCTGCACTTCGCGATGACCACCGGCGACAACACCGACAACAACGCCCGCACCGAACTGGAGTGGTTCCTGACCGTCATGAGCGGCGGGCGCGTCACCCCGAACTCCGGCGACCCCCGGCACTACGAGGGCGTCCAGAACAGCGGCCTCACCCAGTACTGGCAGCCCGACGCGGCCGTCCGCGACGCCGACAAGCAGCGCGGCTTCCCGCACCTCGACGGCTTCCTCACCGCCGCCACCCGCGAGGTGCGCAGCCCCGGCCTGAACCTGCCCTGGTACTCGACCGTCGGCAACCACGACGCCATGCCGCTGGGCTGCTACGCCTCGCACGGCGACTCCTACCTCACCGAACTCGCCGTCGGCGGCCGCAAGCTGATGGAACTGTCCGCCGCCGAGGCCGAGCGGCTCCAGACCGCCCTGAAGAAGGCCGACGACCCGCAGGGCGCCCAGTACCACGAGTTCCTCAAGGCGCACGCCCGCGCCATGCGCCCCGTCACCCCGGACGAGCGGCGCGCCCCCTTCACCCCGGCCGAGTACCTCAAGGCCCACCTGGACACCGCACACCTCGGCCCGGGCCCGCACGGCCACGGCTACTCCACCGCCAACGTCGAGGCCGGCACCCAGTACTACAGCTTCCGCATCGCCGACGACGTGCTCGGCATCAGCCTGGACACCACCGACCCCGGCGGCCACTACGAGGGCTCCATCGGCGCGGCCCAACTCGCCTGGCTGGAGCGGACGCTGACGGAGAACGCCGACTCCTTCGCCGTCGTCTTCAGCCACCACACCAGCAAGACCATGGACAACACCCGCCCCGACCCGGCCCACCCGGCCGACCGGCGCCACGACGGGGACGACGTGGTGGCGCTGCTGGGCCGCCACCGCAACGTGCTGGCCTGGGTCAACGGCCACATCCACCGCAACGCCGTCACCCCGCACACCGGGTCGGACGGCCACTCCTTCTGGGAGATCTCCACCGCCTCCCACGTCGACCATCCGCAGCTCGCCCGGGTCGTGGAGCTGGTGGACAACAAGGACGGCACGCTGTCCCTGTTCACCACCCTGGTGGAGTCCGCGGCCCCGGCCCGCACCGACTTCACCGACCTGTCCCAGACCGGCCTGGCCGCGCTCTACCGCGAACTCTCCCTCAACGCCCCCGGCGCCCGCACGGACCTCGCGGGCGACGCCGGCGACCGCAACACCGAACTGCTGCTCAAGAAGGGCTGAGCGGAGGGGCCCGCCAGGCACGGCGATCGCTACGTAAAACATTCTGTCGCATAACCGCCGTTGTTCTGTCAGAAGGCCACGTGCTCCACTAATCTCCATGCACCACATCGGTCACCCGCTCCCGGGCGGGCGGGCGTCCACGGGGGAGATGCGTGTATGAGGACCTGGGCTTCGAGACACTCCTCGACGCGGACGGCTTCTTCGCGCGCCTGTTAGGGCGGTCGCCGTCGGGCGCCGCGCGCAAGCCGCTGTACGGACCCGACCTGCCCGTGGTGCTGGTCAACGGCGGCCCGGGGATGGGCAAGGGGCGGCTGCTGCGGGCGGTACAGGACCGGTTCGCCCGTCAGGTGCCGGTGATCGCCCTGGACTGCGCCTCAGTGGTGTACGCCGACCGGGCCGGGCCGGAGCCCCGTGCCCGCTCGGCGGTGACCGAGCTCCTGGTCGAGGCCGCGCTGCTGCTGCACACCTGGCGGGGAACGGGCGGCGGGTTCACCTTCCCGCGGCTGTTCGCGGGCCTGGCGGTGATCTCGACCGGCGTCGCGGGCGGCACCGCCGAGGCGATCAGGACAGAGGTCGAGCGGTACGAGGAGCTGATCCGGCAGCCGCGGCTGCACGGACTGGCGCGCGACTTCTGGCGCGGCGCGCTGACCGGGGCGGTCCGGAGAATGCTGGAGGTGCTGGCCGGCCAGACGCTCGGCCCGTACGGGGCGGTCGCGCTCAGCGCGCTGCTCGACGCCCTCTTCGAGCGCGTGACACCCCGGGCCGAGGTGGCACTGACCCGGCTCTACGGCGACTACCCCGGCGCGGCCGGCCAGCCCAAGCACGGGCTGCGCAGGCTCGCCGCCGACTTCCTGGCCGGCGGTGAGCGGCGGGAGGACGCCGAGCGGCGGGAGGACGCCGAGCGCTTCCTGTTCCGCGCGTTGCGCGAGGATCTGGAGGCGGAGTACGGCGGGCCGAGGGGCTGGCTGCGCCGGGTCGGCCGGCCGGGGCTGCTGCTGGACCACGCCGATCAACCGCTGGGCGAGCGGCTGCTGCGCGCCGTCCTCACCGACCGCCGGGCCGGGCAGCGCGACCGCGTGGTGGTCGTGGGCACGGCCCGCCAGGCGGACGGCGGCGACTTCCTGCACGGGGGCCTGCCACCGAGACCGACGGCGGAGTTCCGGCCCGCCGACGGGGTGCCGGCCACCTGGACCCGCCGCGCCGACCCGGAGCAGGACCGGGGTCCGCTGTCCGCCGGGGTGCTCATGCTGCGGCTGCCGTTCCTCACCGGCGACCCGCTCCGCCGGGCGACCGAGCACATCCAGCTGACCGCGGCGCCGGGCAACCCCACGGATCGCCGCCGTATCACCGCCGCCGTGACCCAGCTCAGCGGCGGACGGCCGCACTCGGTGATCCGGCTGGCCACCGCCGCCGCCGGCCACCCGATGGAGCCGGACGACAACGACCGGGCCATCCTGGACGCCGAGCTGCACCACCCGGCCGGCGCGCCCGCGCGGCCGGTGGCGGACGTACTGCTTCAGGAACTGGTCCTCGACCAGCTGCCGGTGCGGCTCGCGGAAGAGCACCACGACCAGTGGCTCGACCTCCTCACCCACCTGTCGGTGGCGCACGACCCGGGGTGCGCGGACGTCCTGCTGCGCCGGCACCAGGCGGTCCGCGTCCACCGCCTGACCGCCCACGAGGTCGCGCGACTGCTCCACGACACCGGGTGGCCCGGCTGCGCGCGGCACTTCATCGGCGACTTCGGCCTGCGCCAACTGCTGGTGCACCGGCTGTACGGGCTGGAGCGCGACGGCGCCGCCTGGTACGCCGACCACCATCTGCTGCGCGACCACTACACCCTGAGCGAGCCGAGCGGCGGCGCGTTCCACTCGGCGGCCGTCCACCGGATGAACCACCACCTCGTCTCCGGCGGCGTCGACGACGTGGTCCGCCACCTCGCCGCCACCCTCCCCGGCCGCCCCCGCGCGTGGTGCGGGGAACTGCTGGAGATCGCGCAGGCGCCGTATCCGGGCGGGGCGGACGAGCGCCGCAGGCGCGCCCAGGGGCTGGTACCGGTCGACGGGCCCCCGCTGCGCCGCACCGTCGACCAACTGCTGCACGCCGTATGGCTGTGCGAGGAGCGCACCAGGCCGACCGGGAGTGACATGGCCCGCACCCTGGAGCAGCTGCTGAGACAGCTGTCGATCATGGACTTCGACGGCGCCGGGGAACTCGGCCCGACCGCCACCGAGTGGAGCCGGCTGGTCGCCAACGAACGGCCACTGCTCCATTGCGACTGCACCGATCAGCTCGGCCGGAGGGGGTGACGGGATGGCCATCCGGCTACCCGGCTGGAACCGACTGCCCAGGTGGGGGAAGATCCTCTACGCGCTGGCGGGCGTGGCGGTGCTCCTGGCCGCCGGCCTGTACGGCGTGCCCGCCCTCCAGAAGCCGGACACCTGCCACGAGGGCGTCGAGAAGATCGGCGACGAGTGCGTCGGGGTCGACGGCTCGGGCTACGACTTCGGCACATCGACGATCAGCGCGGTGGCCAAGGCCATCGCGGCGGAGAACGACAGGATCGCGGACCAGCCGCACGTCACCGTGGCGATGATGCTGCCGCTCCAGTCGGACACGCCCGGACTGCGGCGGCAGATGCGCAGCGACCTCCAGGGCGCGTATCTGGGACAGCGGCAGGCCAACTCGGGCGAGGGCATAGTGCCCAGGATCCGGCTCGTGCTGGCCAACCCCGGGCAGAACTACGGCCATCAGGACAAGGTCGTGAGCACGCTGCTCGACATGGCCGCGTCCGGCCAGGACAAGTTGCGGGCCGTCACGGGCTTCAACCTCAGCCTCGACGCCACCCAGCAGGCCGTCGAACGTCTGACACAGGGCGGCGTCCCGGTGCTCGCCTCCCGGATCAGCGGGGACGGGATCGCGAACGTCGACGGGAAGAAGCAACGGTTCCCCGGCCTGGCCCGGATCATCGCCACCAACGGCGACGCGGCCGAGGCCCTGGCCAACTTCAACGGCGAGCGGGGCCGGCGCGACGCCCGGACGGTGCTGGTCTACGACACCCGCCCGGACGCCTACGTCGAGTCGCTGGCGAGCGCGTTCCGGGGGATCGAGGAGACGGGCCCGGCCGGTCCCGCCGACTCGCCCTTCGAATCGCCGGGGATCGACGAGGCCGGCTCGACCGGCAGCGTGTTCGAGCAGATCGCCAACAACATCTGCCAGTCCGCGGCCGACACCGTCTACTTCGCGGGGCGCACGCTGCACCTGCGGATCTTCGCGCTCACGCTCGCCAGGCAGACCTGCGCCGACCGGCACTTCACCCTGGTCAGCGGCTCCGACGCCGCCTCGCTGCGACAGACCATGACCGAGCGGGACTGGGCGCAGTTGGGCGGCGAGGACGGCGCGGCGAAGGTGACGGTCCAGTACGCCGCCCCCGCGCACCCGGATGCCTGGGACACCGAACTGGCCGCCTGGACCGAGCGGTGGCGGGCCACCCACGACCGCGAGCCGACCGCGGCGGAACTCCCCCAGTACCTCACGGAGCCCAAGGCGGCCCTGGACGCACTCGACGACTTGATCGAGAGCGTGAGCAAGGCGGGCACGGACCTCGGCTCCACCCCGGACCTGAAGGACTCCCGCACCATGCTCGTCCACGACGGCCTGGTCACCATCGGCACCGCCCTGCACGAGATGCAGGGCAACAACGCCGAGCAGGCGCCCAGCCTCGCGGACGTCCGTCAGGAGTGGTCGAAACTCCAGTCGGCGCACCGGGTGCGGGGCACGAGCGGCCTGATCTGCCTGACCAGCGGCGGAAATCCGTATGACAAGCCGGTCGCGGTGGTCGAACTGCGCCCGGGCCAGGGCTCGGGCGGCACCTTGCAGTTCGTCGGCCTGGGCTGGCCCACCGGCACCCCGCAGCCGAAGAACTGCGTGATCCCGAGCGGCACGTCCTGAGACGGCCGCTCAGCGGGCGTTCCGGGGCTGGGTGAGTCACCCCCGCCCGTGCACGTGCTGGGTGCCCTGCTGTACGGCGAAGACGGACGCGCCGTCCCGTGCGGTGTTCGTCTGGCGCAGTGCGGGCGGGGTGTCGTCGGGCCGGTGTTCCGCCGTGGGCGGACGGGCGTCGCCGGTGCGGCGGAACGGCGCGGTGACCGCGTCGCGGATCTCCTGCCACAGGTCGGTGGCCATGGCGGCGACCAGCGCGGCGGTCCCCGTCTCGGTGACCAGGGAGAGTTCGTCGTTCATCGGCGCTCCTTCAGCTGCCCCGGGTGACGGTGATGTGCTGGTCGCCGTTCTGGTTGGCGTAGACGGCACCGCCGTGCGAGGCGGTGTTGGTCATCGTGGCGCTGCCGTCCGGCCGGGCGGCGGGCGGCTTCGGGCGCGCCGGGGTCCAGCCGGGGGTGTGCAGCCATGCCTGGGTGGCGAGTTCCTTCACCTTGACGTCCACCTGGTGGAACTGGCCCGGATCGATGCCGTCGTAGCCGTGCCGCACCGTGTCGTCGTAGAAGTGCTGCGACATCAGCAGGGCGAGCGGCACGGTGCCCGGGGCCGAGGCCAGTGCCTCGCGCGCCGCCGGGGCGTCCAGCAGCCGGGCCAGCGTCTCCAGCGGGCTCCCGGCCACCTCACCGCCGGGCGTCAGACAGATCTCCCCGGCGTGCAGGGCGAGGCGGACCCGGATGCGGGTGGCGTCGTCCCGGGCGGCGGCGTTGTGATCGGTCAGCAGCCCGGCGAGGTCGCGTACGAGCGGATGGAGCAGGTTCGCCTTCCGGGTCCCGGCGGGCGCGGCCAGCAGCAGTCCGTCGCCCAGATCGGCGCGCGGGCACGCCGTCCAGTCGACGCCGGCCCGCGCGCAGGCCGTGCGCAGCACCGACCGCAGCGTCTCCCGGTTCCGCAGCAGCGGCACATTGCCGCGTCCCGACGACTTCTCGATGTCCACGGCCAGTACGGCCCGGTACTCCCACTGCTCTGCCACGCGGCACGCGCCCTTCTCGGTCGACCGGTGGCGCGGAGCCCGTGCGTGACGGGCCCCGCGCCGGCTCCCCCTGCCCCAGTGTGACCCGGGGGCCGGGCGGACAACCCGTAGGAATATGAGGAGTGGTGGGGCCGGGGGACCTTTCTGGTGCGCACACTGGTCCGGGCGGCGAGAACGGACCCCAGAGGGAGGCGGAACCGATGGACGCAGGCCGCACGGACGGCGACTGGCCGCCCGGCACCCTGCTCGGCGGCCTCGCCCCGGCCGACCGGCGGCGGCTGCTGGAGTTGGGCACCCGGGTGCCGTACCCGGCAGGGCGGGTGCTGCTGCGCGAGGGCGACCGCACCGACCACGTACTGATCCTGCTGAACGGCCTGGTCAAGGTCACCGCGCACGCCGACGACGGCCGCGACGCGCTGCTGGCCGTCCGGGTCGGCGGTGACATCGTCGGCGAGTTCGCCGCCGTCGACGGCCGCCCCCGCTCGGCCACGGTGACCGCCTGCGGACCGGTGCTCGCGCGCAGCGTCACGCGGGCCGAGCTGGACGCCTGCACCCGTGCCGAGCACCGCATCGCGCACGCCCTCCAGCAGACCGTGGTGGCCAAGCTGCGCGCCGCCACCACCCACCGGGTCACCTTCACCGGCTGCGACGCGGCCACCCGGGTGGCCCGGGTGCTGCACCACCTGGCCCTCGCGTACGGCGCACCGGCCGGCGCGGGCGCCGAGATCCGCTGGCCGATCACCCAGCAGGAACTGGCGACGCTCGCGGGCGCCTCGGAGCCCAGCGTGCACAAGACCCTGCGCCGGTTCCGGGAGACCGAGGTGGTCACCCCCGGCTACCGCTCCATCCGTGTCGACGACCTGCGCCGGCTGCACGCCATCGCCTACGCGGAACGCTGAACGCCGCTTGTGAGAGGTCGGTGGCAGCCCTGCGCGGGCCACCGGGAAACCGTAAATCTACGGGGGCCGGGCCGACGCACGGGGCTAGCGTGACGGGTCGTTCGACGGTCGGACAGCACGACAACGGGGTGACGATGGCCGAAAACGACGGAAACGACAGGAACGACTGGGACGACGCGGCCGAGGCCGGCCGGCCCGGCGGGAACCGGGCCGACATCGAGGGGGACGCCAACGGGCCGGTCGTGGTGGGCTCCCACAACCTCGTCATCGACGCGGACCACGGGTCCACGGTGACCGTGCTCATGGCGGGCCGGCGGCCGCGCCCCGAGCGCCGGCGCACCGTCGCGCTGCTGCC
Organism: Streptomyces sp. NPDC023723; assembly: GCF_040639815.1. NCBI lineage: Bacteria > Bacillati > Actinomycetota > Actinomycetes > Kitasatosporales > Streptomycetaceae > Streptomyces > Streptomyces sp. NPDC023723. The sequence goes on along the minus strand of NZ_JBFAAP010000022.1, from coordinate 53,863 downwards.
GCGCCGGCAGCGCGCGCCGCTCGGCCGGGAAGCCGAACTCGCCGTGCTCGCCGCGGCCGTCGCGGCCGGTGAGACGGTGCAGCTGTGGGGTGAGCCCGGCGTCGGCAAGAGCGCGCTGCTGCGCTACGCCGCCCGCGCGCTGCCGCCCGGCGAGCACGGGGTGCTCTTCCTCGACGCCGCCCGGCGCGAACCCGAGGACCTCGCCCAGGACATGTTCGAGGCCTGCTACGAGACCAGCGGCTACGCCCCCGCCACCAGCGACCTGTGCCGCCTCATGACGGGTCTGAAAGTGACGGTGTACGTCGACAACGCCGACTACGCCCCGGCGCAGTTGCGCGCGCTCATGGACACCGCGCCCGACGCCACGTTCGTCCTCGCCTCCCGGGAGGGCTCGCTGCTCGGCGACGACGGCACCGCGCGGCGGCTGACCGGCGTCGACCTGGACGCGGCGATGGAACTGCTCGGCCGGGAACTGGGCCGGCACGTGGTCGAGGCCGACGAGCAGGACGTCGCCGCGGCCCTGTGGGAGGCCGCGGCGGGCCGGCCCCTGCCGCTGCTGCGGGCGGCGGCCCTCGCCCGGCTCGACCCGGCGGCCACGCTGCCCCGGCCCGGCGCGGTGGCCGAACTGCTGCCCCCGCTGCTCGCCCGGCTCGACGCACCGGCCCGGCGCGCCCTGCACCTCCTGGGCATCCTCGGCGGCGCCGAGGTCGACCCCGCGCACCTCGGGCTGCTGGACGGCGCCGAGGACCCCGGCGCGCTGTACGCCTCGCTCGCCGTGCTCGGGCTGGCCGAGGAGACGGAGCGGGGCTACCGGGTGGTCACCGACGTCGTACCGGCATTGCGGGAGCACGGCGGGCCCGCGCCGTTCTCCGTGGAGCAGCTGTGCCACCACTTCGCGCGCTGGGCCGGGCAGGCCACCACCAGCCCCGCCCAGGTCGCCGCGCACACCGGCGCGCTGGAACGGGTCGCCGAGCTCGCGGACCGGGCGGGCCGTCCCGACCTCGCCGTCCGGGTGGCCCGCGCCGCCTCCCCGGCGCTGGCCCGCTCGCTGCGGTTCGGCGTCTGGGGCCGCCTCCTGGACCGCGGGCTGCCGGCGGCACGGCGGGCCGAGGACCGGTGGGCGGAGGCGTACTTCACGCACGAGCAGGGCGTCCGCGCGGCGCTGACCGGCAACCGGGTCGCCGCGGGGGTGCTGCTGGCCGGCGCGGTCAAGCTCTGGCACGACCTGGGCGACAGCCAGGGCGCCGAGGCGGCGTCGGCGGCCCAGCAGTACCTGCCCCAGCAGCCACCGCCCGACGCGGGCACCGCCGCCACACCGTCCGGCCCGTCGTCCCCGGACCCGGTACCGGCACAGTCACCCGCGGACCCGCCGTTGGCCGACCCGACGAACAGCCAGGCGACCGGCCCCTCGGGCGGCGACGGCTCGGCGGGGCAGGGAGCGAGTCCGCCGGGGGGCGACGGCTCGGCGGGGCAGGCGATGAACCCACCCGGGCCCGATCCGTCCGCCGCCTCGACGGCGCACGCGCCGGGCGCCGATCCGGGCCCGTCGTTCGCCCACCCGGCGAACCCGCCGGCCGGCACCGACCCGTACTCCGTTTCCGGCCCGACCACGACCACGCCCGGCACCCCGCCCCCCGACCTGTCCGCCGCGACCGCCGCGACCGCCGCGACCGCACCGGTGAGCACCGGAGCCGCCGCTGCGGTCCTCAAGGTCCTCGCGGCCGTCGCCGCCGTCGTCATCGGCGGCGTCGCGGTGGACCAGTACCAGGACGCCCAGCACACCTCGTCCAGCACCACCGCCCCGTCCGCGAGCTACTCCGCCCCCTACACACCGCCGGACACGAGCATCTACGACGAGGAGAAACCGACACCGACGCCGGAACCGACCGGGCTCGCGGGCGTGTGGCAGTTAAGCGACGGACGCATGGTCCAGTTCACGGAGTCGGGTTCGGACAGTTACACGTCCCCGTGGCAGGACAACTGCGGCGAGACCCACACCACGGAGTACACCGGCGGTGGCGGCACCTACAGCGCCGAGGAGCTGGCGTACGACGTCGACGACAAGTGCGGAACCCCCATCGGGGAGGTGCTCAAGACCATCACGCTCAGCTCCGACCCGGACACCGCGTACCTCTCCGTCGCTCTGCCGTCGGACGCGGACCCGGCCCTGGAGTGCCTCACCTGCGGCTCGTTCACCCTCACCAGGATGTCCTAGAAAGGCACGCCGATGTCCCGAAAGAACCAGCAGCCCGGCAGCAACAACTCCGTCCGCATCGGCGGCGACGCCCACGGCCCCGTAGTGGTCGGCGACGGCAACCGCGTCGACGCCCGCCCGCCCGGCCCGGCCGCGCAGCCCGCCGGCCCGGTCATGAACAACACGGCGGACCAGGGCGCCACCGTCTACGCCGTGCTGAACGGCAACCAGTACCTCGGCCCGGACGAAACCCAGCAGCAGCGCTGACTACCGGGGCAGCACCACCACGTACGCGGCGGGCGGCTGCTCGCCCGCCGCCATCAGTGCCGTCCGCACCACCACCGCCTGCTGCTCCGGACGGTCCCGCAGCCCTCGCGGCGTGAGCCGGACGACGGTGATGCCCAGCCGCTCCAGGTGCTCGCGCCCCCGGGCCCCCCGGGAGGCCGGTGCGTCGTGCCGGTGGGCGCGGGTGTCCAGTTCCACCGCGACCGCCTGCTCCGGCCAGTACGCGTCGAGGCCGCCCAGGTGAGGGCCGCCGGGCAGCCGCAGGTCGACGTTCCAGACCGGGTCCGGCAGCCCGTACTCCCGCACCATCCGGTACAGCCGCTGCTCCGCGAGCGCCCGCCCCTCGGCCACCAGCGACTCCACCGCGTCCACCACGTGCGGCCGGCTCAGCAGCCGGGCCCGCCGCAACTCCCTTACCAACGCAGTCGGTTCGCAGTGTCCGCCGCGTACCGCCTCGGTCATCAGCCGGTGCACGGTCCGCGCGTCGGTCAGGCCCGCCACCGCGTCGGCCAGGGCCCGGGCGACCGGCGCCACGGGCACACCGGTGACGCTCTGCGCCGCGGGCAGCGCGGCGGTACGGACGATCCGCGCCCAGCCGGCCGACCGCAGCCGGCGCTGCCGGGGCACCAGGACGTCGATGACCTCCAGGGACGGCAGCGGGGGCGCGCCGGTGACCCCGTGCAGGGTCAGCGCGGCCAGGCCCGTGATCATCGCCTCGGGCCGCTCCGGCGCATCCGGCCCCGGCTGGGCCGGCACCGCGCCCTCGGTCCGCTCCCGCGCCGTGTACAGCAGTACGGCGTGCAGCCGCTCCTCGCTGGTCGGTGGTCCGGGGCGGAGCAGGACGACACCGGGCAGCAGCCGCTGCCAGGGACCACCGGGCCGGCACTGCGCGTCGGCCGCGGCGGCCGTGACCCCGTGCGCCCGCAACTGGGCGACGGTCAGGACCCGTCCGGCACCGAGGGCGGCCAGGTGGTGCAGCGGGCGGGGGGAGAGCGGGGTGTTGTGCGTCATGCCCCGCAATTTCCCGCACCCGCCCCCTCCCGTAACCCCTGTTACAAGCCCGCCACCAATTCAGGACAAGGCGGCACTAAAGCGCGCATGTTCGACGTTCATATGGACGGTTCCCGCAGCGCGCCCTCAGGGGCGCGCACGACTAACTGCCGTCGCACTCCTGCCCCCGCAGCGTCCGCGCCAGATCGTCCCGGGCCTCCAGCACCAGTCGGCGCAGCGCGGGCGCGGCTCCCTCGTGGGCCGCCAGCCACGCGTCGGTCGCCGCCAGCGTCTCCGGCGAGTCCTGGAACGCCGGGAACAGCCCCCGCACCACATCCATCCCGATCTGGATCGACCGCTCGCTCCACACCCGCTCGATCACCGCGAAGTACTTCTCCGCGTACGGCGCGACCAGCGCCCGCTGCGACGGCCGGGCGAAGCCCGCGATGGTCGCCTCCACCAGCGCGTTGGACAGCGCGTCCGACTCCACCACCTGCGCCCACGCCTGCGCCTTCACCGCCGCCGACGGCCGGGCGGCCAGGCACCGCACCTGGTGCCGCTTGCCGGACGCGGTGTCGTCCCGGGCCAGTTCGGCGGCGAGCACCGCCTCGTCGGCCGCCCCGTGCGCGGCCAGCGGCTCCAGGAACGCCCAGCGCAGCTCCTGGTCGACGTCCAGCCCGTCGATCTTCTCGGTGCCCGCCAGCAGTTCGCGCAGCAGCGCGAGGTCCGCCTCCTCGGCGGCCACCGCCGCGAGGAACCGCGCCCACGCCAACTGCGGCTCGCCGCCCGGCGCCGCCGCCCGCAGCTCCCGCAGCGCGCCCTCGGCCAGCAGCCGGCCGCCGGTCCGCCGCCACTCGGGGGCCGCGTAGTGGGTCAGCGCCGAGTCGGCCCAGGCGTGCAGCATCTGGAGCACGCCGATCTCCGACTCGCGCCCCGCGAACCGCAGCACCAGGCCGATGAAGTCCCGGGCCGGCAGCAGCGCGTCCCGGGTCATGTTCCACAGCGCCGACCAGCACAGCGCGCGGGCCAGCGGGTCGGTCAGGTCACCGAGCCCGGCCCGCAGCGTGGCCAGCGAGGTCGCGTCGAAGCGGATCTTGCAGTACGTGAGGTCGTCGTCGTTGACCAGGACCAGTTCGGGTGCCTGCTGCCCGGCCAGTTCGGCCACCACCGTACGCGGCCCGTCGACGTCCGCCTCGGCCCGCGCGTACCGCTCGAGCGCGCCGCCCTCGCCCCGCCGGTACAGACCGACCGCCACCCGGTGCGGACGCAGTTCCGGGTGCGATTCGGCCGCCTCCTGCACCACCGCCAGCTCGTCGATCCGCCCGTCGGTGGTGAGCAGCACCTGCGGGGTCAGCGCGTTCACGCCGGCCGTCTGGAGCCAGGAGCGGGCCCAGGCCGCCATGTCCCGGCCGCTGGTCTCCGCCAGCACCGACAGCAGGTCGCCGAGGCGGGTGTTGCCGTACGCGTGCCGCTTGAAGTAGCGCCGCGCGCCCTCCAGGAACGCGTCCTGGCCGACGTACGCCACGAGCTGCTTGAGGACGGAGGCGCCCTTCGCGTACGTGATGCCGTCGAAGTTGAGCTTGGCGTCCTCCAGGTCCCGGATGTCGGCCGTGACCGGGTGGGTGGAGGGCAGCTGGTCGGCGCGGTAGGCCCACGCCTTGCGGCGGTTGGCGAAGGTGATCCAGGCGTCCTTGAAGCGGGTCGCGCCGACGTTGGCGAAGGTGCCCATGAAGTCCGCGAAGGACTCCTTCAGCCACAGGTCGTCCCACCACTCCATGGTGACCAGGTCACCGAACCACATGTGCGCCATCTCGTGCAGGATCGTGTTGGCGCGGCCCTCGTAGGACGCCCGGGTCACCTTGCCGCGGAAGATGTACTCCTCCCGGAAGGTCACCAGACCCGGGTTCTCCATCGCCCCCAGGTTGTACTCCGGCACGAACGCCTGGTCGTACTTGCCGAACGGGTACGGGTAGTCGAAGTGGTCGTGGAAGAAGTCCAGCCCCTGCTTGGTGATCAGGAAGACGTCGTCGGCGTCGAAGTAGGGCGCCAGCCCCTTGCGGCACAGCGCGCCGAGCGGGATCTCCAGCCGGGTGCCGTCCGCGAGGACGCGCTCGTAGGAGTCGGTCACGTAGTGGTACGGACCCGCCACCACGCAGGTGATGTACGTCGAGACGGGCTTCGTCTCCGCGAACCGCCACACCCCGTCGACGCGCTCGCCCGCGCCGCCCGACCACACCGTCCACTCCTCCGGCGCCCGCACCTCGAACCGGAAGGGCGCCTTCAGGTCGGGCTGCTCGAAGTTCGCGAAGACCCGGCGCGAGTCGGCCGGCTCGTACTGGGTGTAGAGGTACACCTCGCCGTCCTCGGGGTCGACGAAGCGGTGCAGGCCCTCGCCGGTACGGGAGTACGCGCACTGCGCGTCGACCACCAGCTCGTTGTCGGCGGCCAGGTCCTCCAGGGTGATCCGGGAGCCGTCGAAGACCTCGCTTGGGTCGAGGTCGCGGCCGTTGAGCGACACGGCGGTCACGCCCGGCGCGATCAGGTCGGCGAAGCTGGCGGCGCCCGGCTCGTTGCAGCGGAAGCGGACGGTGGTGACGGAGCGGAAGGTGCGCGGCCCGTCCCCGTCGTGGCCGCCGATCGCCGAGCGCACGTCGAGGGACACCTCGTACCCGTCGACGGACAGCAGGGCGGCCCGCTCCCGGGCCTCGTCGCGGGACAGATTCTCACCGGGCACGGGCGGCACTCCCTCGGCACGTGTTCAGGATGTGGACAGCACCGATCCTCCCATGTGCCCCTGACGGCGGATAGCCGGGGAATGGGCGCGGCCCGGCCAGGTGTTCAACGAGACGTCGTCCGTCGCACCGCATGCCCCACGAGGAGAGACATGTTGGAGAAGACCCCCGTCGACTTCTGGTTCGACCCGCGATGCCCCTGGGCCTGGCTCACCTCCCGCTGGGTGCTGGAGGTGGAGAAGGTCCGTGACATCCAGGTGCGCTGGCACGTGATGAGCCTGGCCGTCCTCAACGAAAACAAGCTGGAAGAACTCTCCGAGGACTACCGCGAGACGATGCGGACCAAGGCCTGGGGCCCGGTCCGGGTCGTCATCGCCGCGCAGGAGGAGCACGGCCCCGAGGTCCTCGGCGCCCTGTACACCGCGCTCGGCACCCGCTTCCACAACCAGGGCGAGGGCCCGACCAAGGAGGCCACCGCCGCCGCGCTGAAGGAGGCGGGCCTGCCCGACTCCCTCCTGGACCACTGGGACGGCACGCCGTACGAGCCGCAGCTGCGCGCCTCCCACCAGGAGGGCATCGACAAGGTCGGCCAGGAGGTGGGCACCCCGGTCATCGCGGTCCCCGGCGCCGACGGTGCGCAGGTCGCCTTCTTCGGCCCGGTCGTCACCCCCGCCCCCAAGGGCGAGGAGGCCGCCCGGCTGTGGGACGGCACCCTCGCGGTCGCCTCGGTCCCCGGTTTCTACGAGATCAAGCGCACCCGTATCAAGGGCCCGGACTTCAGCAACCTGTAGGTCAGGTCAGCGGGTGCGCGGGTGGCTGCCCGCGCACCCAGCGGCCGACCTCCTGCGCCGCCGCCCGGGCCGCCTTCTCGGCCACCGCCCGGGACGTGCCGCCCAGGTGCGGAGTGAGGACCACCCGGTCGGTGAGGGCCAGCAGGCGTGAGTCCTCCGGCAGTGGCTCGCGGCCGTGGCAGTCCAGGGCGGCGGCCGACACCTGCCCGCTCTCCAGCGCGTCGCACAGCGCGTCCTCGTCCAGCAGCGCGCCGCGCGCGGTGTTCACCACCACCGCCCCGCGCGGCAGCAGCGCCAGCTCGCGGGCGCCGATCACGACGGGGGCGTCCGGTCCGGGGCGGGCGTGCAGGGTGAGCACCCGGGAACGGCCGAGCAGGTCGTCGAGGGACGGCACCCGCAGCCCGTGGATCTCGCCGCGGACGTACGGGTCGTAGACCATGACCTGCGCGCCGAACGCGCACAGCACCCGGGCCACCCGGCCGCCGACCGCCCCGTGCCCCAGCACGCCGACCGGCAGGTCCTCCAGCTCCAGGCCGCCGTGCTCCCGGGCGTGCCGGGCCGCGTCCGCCCAGCCGCCGCGCACCAGCAGTTCGTGGGCGCGTGGGATGCGGCGCAGCGCCGACAGCATCAGACCGAGGGTGTACTCGGCGGTGGCGGCGGCCTCGCTGCCGGGGGTGCGGCAGACGGTCACGTCGTGCCGCTTGGCCGCGTCCAGGTCGACCGGCGGCGGCCCGCCCCGGCACACCACGACCAGCCGCAGCGCCGGGCAGGCGTCCAGGACCCGCTCGGTGACCGGGCCGTCCCGGGTGATCAGGACCTCGGCGCCGGTGCGCAGCGCCTCGGTCAGCTCGGGTTCGGTGGCGGCGGTGAGGTCATGGAGGGACACCGGCCGCTCGCGCAGCTCGGCACCGATCGCGCGGGCGATCAGCGCCGGCGGGACGACGTCGTCCCCGGCGGCCACGACACGTAACGGATCGCTCATCCTACGGACCTTGCGCGCGCCCCGATCCGGCGTCAATCCCCCGCGCGGGCCCAAAAACCCGGGGAGCCCCCGCGAGTCACGTCCTCGCGGGGGCTCCCGTTCCGCCGCCCGCCGTCGTGAAGGGTGAGAAGACGATCACGAGGCGGGACGCTTCGCCGGGCGGTCAGGGTTGTCAGGGTTGTCAGGGCGCCAGCAGCAGTACATCGGTACGGGACCGGGCCGCCGCGTACCGCCGGGTCACGTCCTGCCAGTTGACGACCGCCCACATGGCGTCGATGAAGTCGACCTTCTGGTTCCGGTACTGCAGGTAGAAGGCGTGCTCCCAGGCGTCGAAGACCAGGATCGGCACCGATCCCTGGCCGACGTTGCCCTGGTGGTCGTAGACCTGCTCGACGATCAGCCGGCCGCTGAGCGGCTCGTACGCGAGGACGCCCCAGCCCGAGCCCTGCGTGGTCGCGGCGGCCTTCGTCAGCTGGGCCTTGAAGCCGGCGAAGGAGCCGAAGGACTCGGTGATCGCGTCGGCGAGGTCGCCCACCCCGTCGGCGGCCAGCGGTTCGCCCCCGCCGTCCTTCGGGCCGGTCATGTTCTGCCAGTAGACCGAGTGCAGGACGTGCCCGGAGAGATGGAAGCCGAGGTTCTTCTCCAGGCCGTTGATCGATCCCCACCGCTCCTGGTCGCGGGCCTCGGCGAGCTGCTCCAGGGTGTCGTTGGCGCCCTTCACGTACGCCGCGTGGTGCTTGTCGTGGTGCAGCTCGATGATCTCGGGACTGATCACGGGGGCCAGTGCGGAGTAGTCGTACGGCAGTTCAGGAAGCGTGTACACGGGCATGACGGATCGATCCCCTCCGACCTCTTATTGCAAGTAGCTTGCAAGTGCACGCTAGCAGCAGAAGAGGTGGGAGGGGAGGCGGCGGCTAGCCGTCGGCGCGGCGGCGCTGCCGGAGTCGGCCGATCACCGCCAGCGCCACCGTCATCGCGCCCGTCGAGCAGAGCTGCACCCGGGTGTCCGGCTCCCGCGCCATCAGGACGAAGATCGTGGCCATCCCCGCCAGCGCCACCCAGGTCAGCCACGGGAAGCCCCACATGCGCACCACCAGCAGCTGCGGCGCCTCCCGCGCCAGGCGGCGGCGCAGCCTGAGCTGCGAGACGGCGATGAAGGCCCAGACCACCAGGATCACCGCGCCGGTCATGTTCAGCAGCCAGGGGAAGACGTCGTCCGGCCGCCAGTAGCTGAGCAGCACGCAGCCGAAGCCGAAGACGGAGGAGACCAGGACGGCGGTGCGCGGGACGCCGCCCGAGATCCGGCCCAGCGCCTTCGGGCCCTGGCCGCGCCGCACCAGGGAGTAGGCCATGCGGGAGGAGCCGTAGATGTTGGCGTTCATCGCGCTCAGCAGGGCGGCCAGGACGACCACGTTCATCACCTGGCCGGCGCCCGGGATGCCCAGTTCGTCGAGGGCGGCGACGTACGGGCCGCTCGTCACCACCTCCGCGCCGTCCCACGGGACGAGGGTGACGACGACCGCCATCGAGCCGACGTAGAACACCGCGATCCGCCACATGGCGGTGCGCACCGCGCGTGCGACGCCCTTGACCGGGTCCTCCGACTCGGCGGCGGCGATGGTGACCGTCTCCAGGCCGCCGTAGGCGAAGACCGAGGCCAGCAGGCCGATGATCAGGCCGTCGCCGCCGTGCGGGAGGAAGGGGGTCAGATGCGAGGTGCCGGGCGAGTCGGTGCCGGGCAGCACGCCGGTGACCGCCAGCACGCCCAGCACCAGGAACAGGGTGATCGCGCCGACCTTGAGCGCGGCGAACCAGAACTCGAACTCGCCGAAGTTCCGCACGGCGGCCAGGTTGGCGCCGCAGAACAGCACCATGAACAGCGCCACCCACAGCCACTCGGGCGTGCCCGGCAGCCACCCCGTGACGATCTGTGCGGCGCCGATGCCCTCCAGCCCGACCGCCGAGCACAGCAGCACCCAGAACGCCCAGCCCGCCGTGAACCCGGCCCACGGCCCGATCGCCCGCTCGGCGTGCGCGGAGAAGGACCCCGAGGACGGGTACGCGGCGGACATCTCGCCCAGCATCCGCATCACCAGCATCACGAGCAGCCCGGAGAGGGCGTACGCGATGACGATCGAGGGCCCGGCGGCGGCGATCCCGGCGCCGGACCCCACGAACAGCCCCGCCCCGATCACCCCGCCCAGGGCGATCATCGACAGATGGCGCTGTTTCAGGCCGTGCGACAACGAGGGGGGTGTGGTGCTGGTGGGCATGGGCGCGGCTGGTCCCTTGCGGTGCGGGGGCAAAAACGCCCACAGTCTGGGCGTACGCACAGCGGGCCCGAGGTGACCGCCCAGTATGCGGACGATCGTCTTCCGGAGGGTGATGTTCCGGTTACCCCGCGACGCTCGTGTAGTGCGAGGCGTCCCCCTCGATCACGTACGACTCCTTGCCCTCGATGCCGACCGGGACGTCCCCGGCGACGGTGACCCGGTGCAGGCGGCGCGGCAGCCGGTCGAAGTTGTCGACGGCGTAGTGCTGGGTGATGCGGTTGTCGAACAGGACGAGCTGGTCCGGCGACCAGCGCCAGCGCAGCACGTGCTCGGGGCGGGTGACGTACGACTGGAGCAGGTCCAGCAGGGTGCGGGACTCGGCGGTCGACAGGCCCACGATCCGCTGCGCGAACCCGCCGATGAACAGGCCGCGCTCGCCGGATGGGGGTCCCCCCGGTTCGAGCGAAGCCGAGAACTGGGGGAGGGTGCACGCGGACCACCGGGTGGGCGGTGCGGTACTTGATGGCGGTGAAGACGGCCCGGCGGGCGGCCTGCTCCTCGTCGACCGTCTCCTTCGGCACCGCGTAGTCGTAGTCGTTGGTGTGCTCCGCCCACAGCGTGTCGGCGAGCGCGCGCAGCGGCGCGGGCAGTGCCCGGTAGGCGGCGGCCGAGCTGGCGATCAGGGTCTCGCCGCCGTACGGCGGGACGGTGATGCTGCGCAGGGTGCTGGCCTGCGGCGGGTTGAGGACGAAGGTGACGTCGGTGTGCCAGTGGTTGGCGACGCCCAGCTCGGTGTCGACCGGCAGCACGTTCGGGGAACCGTCCACCGCCGCCACCGTCGGGTGGGCGGTGGTGACGTCGCCGAACCGGCGGGCGAACGCCTCCTGGCCCGCGTCGTCCAGGTGGACGTCGTCGAAGACGAGCGCCTTGTGGGTGTTGAGGGCCGCGCGGAGGGCGGCGACGGTGTCGTCGGCCAGCGGGGCGGAGAGGTCGACGCCGCCGACGCGGGCGCCGATGTGCGCGGTGACCTTGCTGATCTCGATGTCGATGCTGGACATGTTCGGTCCTCTCAGACGAGGGCGGGGGTGGCGTACTGGTTGGCGGGGCGCGGCAGGCCGTAGCGCCCGCGCAGGGTGCGGCGCGGGCCGTACTCGTGGCGCAGCAGGCCGCGGGCGCGCAGGACGGGCACGACCTGGTCGACGAAGGTGTCCAGGCCCGCGGGCAGCACCGGGGGCATGATGTTGAAGCCGTCGGCGGCGCCGGACCGGAACCAGGTCTCGATGGTGGCGGCCACCTGCTCGGGCGTGCCGGCGAAGGTGAGGTGCCCGCGCCCGCCGCCCAGCCGGGTGATCAGCTGCCGTACGGTCAGCCGCTCGCGCCGGGCCAGTTCCACCACCAGCGTGTACCGGCTCTTGGCGCCCTCGACGGCGTCCTCGGGCGGCAGGTCGGCGGGCAGCCGGGCGTCCAGCCGGAGCGTGCCCGGCTCCTGGCGCAGCAGGTGTTCCAGGCGGCGCAGGCCGTGCTCGGGCACGATGTGGTCCGCCAGCACCTGTTCCGCGCGCCGCGCCTCGGCCTCGGTCGAGCCGACCACCGGCACGATCCCGGGCAGCACCTTCAGATGCCCGGGGTCCCGGCCCGCCGCCCGGACGCGCGCCTTGAGGTCGGCGTGGAACGCCCGCGCGCCGGCCAGCGTCTGCTGCGCGGTGAACACCGCCTCCGCGTACCGGGCCGCGAACCGCTTGCCGTCCTCGGACGACCCCGCCTGCACCAGCAGCGGATGGCCCTGCGGCGGCCGTGGCACGTCGAGCGCGCCCTCCACCCGGAAGTACGTCCCCCGGTGCCGCGGCGGGTGCAGCCGGCTGCCGTCGCCCCACACCCCGGCCGCCTTGTCGGCGACGACCAGGTCGTCCTCCCAGCTGTCCCACAGCTTCAGCGCCACGTCCAGGAACTCGGCGGCCCGCGCGTACCGTTCGGCGTGCGCCGGCTCGCCGTCCAGGCCGAAGTTGCGGGCCGCCTCGGCGCCGGCGGTGGTGACGATGTTCCAGCCGGCCCGGCCGCCGCTGACGTGGTCCAGGGAGGCGAATCTGCGGGCCAGGTCGTAGGGCGCGTTGTACGAGGTCGACGCGGTGCCGATCAGCCCGATGTGCTCGGTGGCGCCGGCCAGCGCGGTGAGCAGGGTGAGCGGTTCCAGGGTGCCGGCGGGGCGCTGGCCGACGTCGCCGAACAGCACCGGACTGTCGGCCAGGAACAGCGAGTCGAAGGTGCCGCGTTCGGCGGTCCGGGCCAGCCGCTTGTAGTGCGCGAGGTCGAGGTGCGCGTGCGGGTCGCTCTCCGGCAGCCGCCAGGACGCCTCGTGGTGGCCGGTGTTCAGCAGGAACGCGTTGAGGTGCAGCTCCCGGGCGCTCATCCGCGGTCCTCCGTGACTCCGAGCGCGGCCAGCAGCCGCTCCCGGTACTCGCCCAGCAGGGGGTCGCGGTACGAGCGCGGATGCGGCCGGTCGACGGCCAGGTCCAGGCCGATCCGGCCGTGCTCCAGCACCAGCACCCGGTCGGCGAGCACGATCGCCTCGTCCACGTCGTGGGTGACCAGCAGCACCGACGGCCGGTGCCGCTCCCACAGTTCGCGCAGCAGACCGTGCATCCGGATCCGGGTCAGCGCGTCCAGCGCCCCTGGGGGCACCTCCCGCGCCCGTTCAGGGCTGTGGGGGAGGCTCGTCGGCCAGCAGCAGTTCGGGCTCGCGGACCAGCGACCGGGCGAGCGCCGCGCGCTGCGCCTCACCGCCGGACAGCTCGCTCGGCCAGTCCCGCTCCCGCCCGGCCAGGCCCACCTCGGCCAGCGCCGCCCGGCCGCGTTCCGCCGCGCTCCGGGCGTCCAGTCCCAGCAGTACGTTGGGCAGCACCCGGCGCCAGGGCAGCAGCCGGGAGTCCTGGAAGACCACCGACACCCGCTCCGGCGCGGTGAGCGTGCCGGAACCGGACACCCCGTGGTCGAGCCCGGCGACCGCCCGCAGCAGGGTGCTCTTGCCGGAGCCGCTGTGCCCCAGCAGGGCGGTGAACTGACCGGCGGGCAGTTCGAGATCGATGCCGTCCAGGACCGTACGGCCGGCGAAGGACCGGGTCAGCCCCTCCAGCCGGACCGCGGGTGCGGTCAGTTGCTCAGTGTGCGGCGCCATACCAGCACCCTCCGTTCGACGAGGCGGACCAGCGTGTCGGAGACCAGGCCGAAGATGCCGTAGACGACCAGGCCGACGAGGATCACGTCGGTCTGGCCGTAGTTCTGCGCCTGGAACATCAGGTAGCCCAGGCCGCTGGTGGCGTTGATCTGCTCCAGGACCACCAGGCCCAGCCAGGAGTTCGTCACCCCGAGCCGCAGCCCGACGAAGAACCCGGGCAGCGCGCCGGGCACGACGACCTGCCGGACGAACGCGAGCCGGGACAGGCCCTGCACCTCGGCGAGTTCGACGAACCGGGAGTCGATGCCGGACAGCGCGGCGTGGGTGTTGAGGTAGATCGGGATGTACACGACGATGGCGATGATCGCGATCTTGAAGGTCTCGCCGATGCCCAGCCACAGGATGAACAGCGGGATCAGCCCCAGCGTCGGGATCGCCCGGTTGAGCTGCACACTCCCGTCGATCAGCGCCTCCCCGGCCCGGCTCAGCCCGGACAGCAGCGCCAGTACCACCCCGGCCACCAGCCCGATCGCGAACCCGGTGCCGGCCCGGCGCAGCGAGGTGAGGATGTCGTCCGGCAGGGTGCCGTCGGTCCACAGGTGGGCGCCGGACTCCAGCACCGTCCAGGGCGCCGGGATCGCGCCCGGGTCGAGCAGAGCGGCGGCGGAGGCGGCGGCCCAGACGACGAGCAGGACGAGGGGACCGAGCAGCCGGGCGGCGGGCAGCCGGCGGCCGGGGGACAGCCGCCCGCGCCGCCGTACCCGGGGACTCTCCGCCGCCCCTACCGGCGGCCGCGCGGTGGTCGTGGTCACGGCGGTCACCTCCGGTACCCGGCCGGTACGGCCTTGGCGGCGAGCGCCTCGAAACGGCGGTCGAAGAGCCGCTCCACGTCGAACCCGTCCACGAAACCGCCCTCCGCCAGCAGATCCGCGGTCTCCTGCTCCCAGCGCACCGCCTCGTCCCAGCTCGGCGGGAACAGCGGCTTGTTGGCCAGCTCGGTGATCGACTCGGCCTGCGCGAGGCTCAGGTTCTGCGTCTTGACGTAGAACTCCCGGTTCCACTGGTCCGGATGCTCGTACTGCCACACCGCGCCCTTCGCCCAGTACGGGACGTACGCGGCGACCGCGGCGGCCTTCGCCCGGTCGGCCAGCACGGTGGCCGGCGCCCACAGCAGGTTGAGCAGGTCCACCACGTCGGTCTTGATGACCCGGGCGCCCTTCGCGCCGTACTGCTCCAGGTACGAGGGCACCTGGGCGGTGCCGAGCGGGGCGATGTCGACCTGGCCGGACTGGAGCGCGGTGAGGAACTGGTTGCTGGTCAGCGGCACCAGCTCCGCGTCGTCGTACTTCAGCCCGGCCTCCTTCAGGGCGCGCAGCAGTACGACGCCCTGGGCCTGGCCCTGGGAGAAGGCGAGCCGCTTGCCCTGGAAGCCCGCCACGTCCCGGATGTCGCTGCCGGGCCTGGTGGCGAAGAGGCAGATCGGCTTGCGGGTGATGTTGATCGCCACGATCTTCGCGTCGTAGCCCTGGTAGTACGCCTGGATCGGCGGGATGCCCGCGTTGTTGGCGACGTCCAGGGAGCCCGCGCGGAAGGCGTTGATGACGTCGGGGCCGGCGCCGACGTTCAGCCAGTCGGCGACCTTGAACGGCAGCTCGCCGCTGAACCCGGCCAGCTTGAACTGCACCTGCTGCACGTTCTGGTACGAGGAGATCTTCAGGCTGGTGCCCGCGGGCACCTGCTCGGCCAGCGGGGCGGTGGCGGCGCCCGCGTCGGCCGCGGCGCTGCGGTCGGCGCAGCCGCTGAGCCCGGCGGCCGCGGCACCGGCACCGAGCAGGGACGTGAGGAAGAGACGCCGGTCGAGGCCGGACAGGGGTGGGGAAGGCATGACGGGACTCCCGGGCAGACGGCACGGAGCCGAGCGAGGGGAAAGGGGAAAGAGGGGGAAAGAAAGAGAGCAGAGAGCAGAGAGCGAGAGAAGAGAGCGCTCCGGACGCGTCAGAGGCGTCGGCGTGTCAGCAACAGAAGGCGCGACAGTTCTTGAGCGGGCTCATGGACACGATGCTCCAAGCGGCGTGCGACCGGTGTCAACATTCGGAGTTTCTGAATTAAATGACCACAGGTGAGCGGCCCAGCGGATCCCGGTACAGGTCGTCCAGGACCACCGCGCCGCCCGCCACGGCCAGCGGCGACCGGCGGAAACTGCTCGCCGCCACGCCCCCCGCCCGGCCCGCGCCGACCGCCGCGCGGAGCGCCGCCAGGCAGTCCTCCCGGTGCATGGCGCCGATCTCCGTCACCACCACCGTCTCCGGATTGAGCACGTCGAGCAGCAGCCCCGCCGCCCGGCCCACCGCCCGCGCCCGGTCGGTCAGCAGCCGTACCGCCCGCGGGTCGCCGTCCGCCGCCGCGCCGAGCACCCGCGTCGGGTCGTCGCCGACGGCGAGCCCGGCCGCCCGGGCCCGCCGGCACAGCGTCCGCTCGCTCAGCTCCGCCTGGAGGCAGCCGGTGCGTCCGCAGCCGCAGGGCTCGGTGCCGCCCGGCACCGGCAGATGGGCGATCGCCCCGGCCTGCGAACGCGGCCCGTGATGCACCTCGTCGCCGGTGGCGAACGCCGCGTCGACCACATTGCCCACGAACAGGTGCAGCACACTGCGGCTGCCGCGCGCCCGCCCGAACAGCCGCTCCGCGTTCACCAGCGCCCGCGCGTGCCCGTCGACCTGGACCGGCAGCCCGGTCCGGGCGCCGAGCAACTCCCGCACCGGTACGTCCCGCCAGCCCAGCAGCGGATGCTCGACGACGGTGCCGGCCGCCCGGTCCACCCAGCCGCCGGCCGCGAAACCGACCGCCGCCGGCACGCTGTCCCCGGCCCGTTCCAGCAACTGGGCCAGCGCGTCGGCGGCCCGCGCCAGCACCTGGGCCGGCGCCGCACCGGCCGGCCCGTGCGGCAGCCGCCGCTCGGCCAGCACCCGGCCGCGCGGGTCGAGCAGCGCCACCGTGGTGTACGGCACCGCCACATGCACCGCGCCCACCACCAGGCGCGAGGTGTCGATGTCCACCGGCAGATGCGGTCGCCCCACCGCACGCGAGCGCGGCGGCGGGGTCTCGCGGATGAGTCCGAGCCGGGCCAGCCGGGCGCAGTGGCCGGTCACCGAGGCCGGGGACAGACCGGTGAGCCGGGCGATGGTGCTGCGCGGCACCGGCCCGTGCGCCAGCACGCACCGCAGTACGGCACTGGCGGAGGTGCGCAGCCGGTCGCTGTCGGCGGCCCTGACGGTGGGGGAGGGGAGGGGACGGGCGGTCGCGGTACGGGGCATGGGGAACTTCCTCGGGGCCTCGGGTCCTCGGGGGAATCGAGTCCGGCACGGCAGCGCGCCGGACCCGGTGAACCGGGGCACACCGGATCCGCTCCGCCGGCCCCGCTACCCGCGGCGACAGGCGGCCGTGTCCACGCGCCGCAGATCGACATGGCGACGCGAGGAGAAGTTCCGGGCCTGGGCGACCATGCCGGCGAAGCTAGCAAAGCGGCCCGCTTTTGTTTAGACGGCGCCCGACGGGCGAGACGGGGCGCGGGTTCGGGGCGCCGGTCAGCCGTGTCCACCCGGCGAGCCCGCCGCCCGCTCCCCGGTGAGTCCGCGCCGGCCCTCGCGAGCCACGTCACCGCACTCGCGTGACCGGTGTCACCTCCGGAACGGTGTAGTCCGCCCCCGTTGTCCGAAGCCAACCAAGCCCCGGTCGCCGCCTTTGTGGGGCGCCGACGGTGATCCGTGTCAGTGCGGCGGTATAGCGTCACGATGTTCCCGAACTGTCCACCATCGCCCGCGGAGGCCCCATGAGCACCGCCACCGTCCTCGCCCGTCCCGGCCGGGTCCTCGCCGACCTGCTCCCCGCCTCCCGAGTGCGGGATGCCGCGCTCGTGGCCGGCGGCGCCGCGCTCACCGGCCTCGCGGCCCAGATAGCCGTGCCCGTCCCCGGCTCCCCGGTGCCGGTGACCGGCCAGACCTTCGCCGCGCTCCTGGTCGGCACCGCCCTCGGCGCCGGCCGCGGCGTCCTCTCGCTCGCGCTGTACGCGCTGGTCGGCATGGCGGGCGTGCCGTGGTTCGCGGGCGGCGCCTCCGGCACCGCCATGCCGTCCCTCGGCTACGTCTTCGGCATGATCCTCGCCGCCTCGGTCATGGGCGCCCTGGCCCGCCGCGGCGCCGACCGCTCCGCCTGGCGGACGGCCGGCGCGATGCTGCTCGGCGAGGCGATCATCTACGCCGTCGGCGTCCCGTACCTGGCCCTGTCCACCGGCATGTCCGCCGGTGCCGCGATCGCGGCGGGACTCACCCCGTTCCTCATCGGCGACGCCGTGAAGGCGGCCCTGGCGATGGGCGTGCTGCCCACCGCCTGGAAGCTGGCCGACCGGCGCTGACGCCGGGCATCGCGCCCACCTGCGGCCCGCCGGTCCGAAGGACGACCCGGCGGGCCGTACGCGTGCCGGGGCGCGCCGCCGGCTACCGCGTGGGCCGCCGCGCCCACCACATCCCGGCCGCCCCCGCCGCGACCAGCGCCGCGCCGGCCGCGCCCAGCGGCAGTGCGGCGCCGCCCCCGGCACCGGTCCGGGGCAGTTCGTCTTCGCCCTGGCCGCCGTCGTCGCCGCCCGGCGCCACCGGCTGGTTGTCCGTGCCCAGCAGCAGCGGGGTGGCGGGGGCGTCCGGCGACGGGTTGGCCGTCCCGAACGGCACCGGACCCTGCTGCCAGAACGTCTTCTTCCCGTCCCCGCTCAGCACCGGCAGACAGATCTTCCCCTGCTCGTCCAAGTCGTACGTCGCGTCGACCGCGTAGGACTTGGTCGCACCCGCCGCGAGATTGTCGATGTCGCAGTTGTAACCGCTGTTGGAACCCTCCGGAAGATTGTTTTCCGCGATCTCGGAACAGCCTTCGACGCCGTTGACGGTGAGTCCCTCGAAACCCGCCACCCACAGCTTGATCTTTCCGCTGTCCGCGTTTCCCCCGTTCTTCACCGTGGCGGTGAGATCCGTCTTTCCCGAGCCGTTGTCGACCGAGATCTTCTCGGACAGTGTCGTGGTCAGCTCGACACCCGCCGGTGCCGCGTCGACCGCCTTTCCCCCCTTGCCGCTCCCCGGTCCGTCGTCATCGGCGGCGGCGACCGGAGCAAGGATCAAGGCCGCCGAAAAAGATGCCACCACCAGCGATCCCGTGACGGTCTTCGTGCGTAGCGCACTCATGTTCGTCCCCCTTGGCTGCGCCTGAATCCGCAGTACTCGAAGAGGTACCACAAGATATGCGCGCACTATGCTGGTGCGTCTCCAAGTGTGACCGTTGTGTTTCAATCCAGGGGGTGCGGCGGATTGCCGGGAAATGAGCACAGTGGCGGTGTTCCAGGGTTATTGGTGACAGGACGCTACCGGTTGGCCGAGAGTATCGGCCAGGGTGGAATGGGGCGGGTGTGGCGGGCCGCCGACGAAATTCTCGACCGTCCGGTCGCGGTCAAGGAAATGCGGATGGACGGCATCGAGGCGGAGGACGCCCGGACCCGCCGGGAACGCGTCCTGCGCGAGGCCCGGGCCACCGCGCGCATCGACCATCCGCATGTCGTGCGGGTCTACGACGTGGTGGAGGAGGCCGACCGCCTGTGGATCGTCATGGAACTGGTCGTCGGCCGCTCCCTGGAGCAGATCATGGCCGAGGAGGGCCCGCTGAGCCCCCGGGAATCGGCCCGGATCGGGCTCGGCCTGGTGGCGGCCCTGCGGCAGGTGCACGCCCGGGGTGTGCTGCACCGGGACATCAAGCCGGGCAACGTCCTGGTGGAGTCGGCCGGACGGCGGGTCGTCCTCACCGACTTCGGCATCGCCGCGATCCAGGACGCCAAGGCGCTCACCATGGTGGGCATGCTGGTCGGCTCGCCCGACTACATGGCGCCCGAGCGGGTCTCCGGCCGGCCGCAGGGCCCGCCCTCCGACATCTGGTCGCTCGGCGCCACGCTCTGCGCGGCCCTGGCCGGCCGCTCCCCGTTCGCCCGCGGCACGACCCTCGCGACCCTGCACGCGGTGCTCTACGAGGAGCCCGAACTGCCGCCCGCCGCGGGGCCACTGACCCCCCTCCTGGCCGCCCTCCTGGAGAAGGAGCCGGCCGGCCGGCCGGGCCTGACGGACATCGAGTCGGCCCTGCGCCCGGTGGCGTCCCCGCCGCACACCCCGACCGTGCGGGTCACCGAACCGACCACGCTGCCGCTGCCGGACGAGCCGGAACCGACGCCCGCGCCGCCACCGGCCACCCCGGCCCACCCCACGGCCAACAGCCCGGCGACCGAACCGGACGGACCCCACCTCGCCCCCACACCCACACCCACACCTGCACCCGTCCCCGTCCCCGCCCCCAGCTCAGCCCCCCGCTCCCGCTCCCGCCTCCGCCCCCGTACCGCCCTCCTCACCGCCGCCGCAGCCGTGCTCACCGCCGGAGCCGTCACGGCGGCCCTTCTCACGACGAACGCCGGCGGCGACGGCGGCGACGGCGGCCAGGCCGGTGCCACCGCGTCGGCGTCCGCGAGCGGCTCGGAGACCGTCGAGGGCACCTCCCGCCCGCCCAGCCTGCCGCCCGGCGCCCGGCAGGAGGCCGGCGGCTTCGCCTGGACGCCCCCCGACGGCTGGCGGCGGGACGTGAAAACGGGCTCGGAGGTGCACTACACCGCCCCGGACGGCCGACAGGAACTGGTCGCCAAGTCGGCGCTCGCCCGCGGCGACCTGCTGGAGACCTGGCAGACCTCCGAGCGCAACGCCCACCAGGGCGAGAACTACCGCAAGATCCGTCTGGCGCGGACGACGTTCCGCGACCACCCCGCGGTGATCTGGGAGTACACCTTCACCCTCAAGGACGTCCCCTGGCACGCCCGGCTGCTCGGCTTCACCGCGGACGGCAAGTCGTACCAGGTCAACACCTGGTACCAGCCGGAGACCGAGGCGGACGCCCTGAAGGTCTACGAGAAGGTCAAGAAGAGCTTCACCCTGCTGTGACGCCCCGCTCGCCCCGCTCGTCCCGCCGCCGCACCCGCTCCCGCACCACCGCCAGGACCAGCACCACCGCCGCCACCAGCAGCGACAGCAGGATCGTGGTCCGTCCGT
Organism: Streptomyces sp. NPDC023723; assembly: GCF_040639815.1. Lineage (NCBI taxonomy): Bacteria > Bacillati > Actinomycetota > Actinomycetes > Kitasatosporales > Streptomycetaceae > Streptomyces > Streptomyces sp. NPDC023723. The sequence goes on along the minus strand of NZ_JBFAAP010000022.1, from coordinate 33,326 downwards.
CGTGCTCGGTGTCGGTCAGCATGTAACCCAGCACGAAGACGATCAACGCCGCCGTCGCCCAGGTCAGATACGGATACAGCCACATCCGCACCACCAGCCGCTCCGGCGCCTCCGCTTCGACGATCCGCCGCATCCGCAACTGCGAGCAGCAGATCACCAGCCAGACGAACAGGGCCACCGCGCCGGAGGAGTTGACGAGGAAGAGGAAGACCGAGTCGGGCCACTCGTAGTTGAAGAACACGGCGACGAAACCGAACGCCACCGAGGTGAGGATCGCGGTGCGCGGCACCCCGCCCGCCGTGGTCCGCGCGAACCCCTTCGGCGCGTCCCCGCGCTCACCGAGCGAGAAGGCCATCCGGGACGCGGTGTACAGCCCCGAGTTGAGACAGGACAGCACCGCCGACAGCACGATGACGTTCATGATCTGCCCGGCGTGCGGGATGCCGAGCGAGTCCAGCGCGGCGACGTAGGAGCCGTCGTCGGTGATCGACGCGCTGTCCCAGGGCAGCAGGCACACCACGACGAAGATCGAGCCCAGGTAGAAGACGGCGATCCGCCAGATGACGCTGTTGGTCGCCTTGGCCACCGCCCGCTCCGGGTCCGCCGACTCGCCGGCCGCCAGCGTCGGGATCTCGCTGCCCATGAAGGAGAAGACGACGAGCAGCACGCCGGTGAGGATGGCCCCGGGCCCGTTGGGCAGGAAGCCCCCGTGGCCGGTCAGGTTGGACAGCCCGGCCTGTTCGGTGTCGGCCCCCGGCAGCACCCCGAACACGGCCAGCAGCCCGATCACGATGAACACCCCGATGGCGACCACCTTGATCCCGGCGAACCAGAACTCGAACTCCCCGTAGGAACCCACCGAGATCAGGTTGGTGGCGGTCAGCACCACCATCACGATCAGCGCCCACCCCCACTGCGGGACGGCCGGCACCCACCCTTCGAGGATCTTCGCCCCGGCGGTCGCCTCGACCGCCAGCACCACCACCCAGAAGAACCAGTACAGCCAGCCGATGGTGAAACCGGCCCACCGCCCCAGCGCCCGGTCGGCGTGCGCGGAGAACGACCCGGAGGTCGGGTTGGCCACCGACATCTCGCCCAGCATCCGCATCACCAGCACCACCAGCGTGCCGACCAGCGCGTACGACAGCAGGATGCCGGGACCGGCGGCGGCGATACCGGTGCCGGAACCCACGAACAGGCCGGCCCCGATCACACCACCGATGGCGATCATGGTCAGATGGCGGTTCTTGAGACCGGGCCTGAGCCCGGTGCCGGGCTCCCCGGGCTCCCCGGGCCGGCCGGGGCCGCCCCCGGTTCCGGTCAGGGTCGGCTGAGAGGTCATGGATGGACTTCCTTTGCGCCGGTTGACGTGTCCACCCGACGCTGCTTCCCCCAGGCCCGCGTGTCACACTCGACGCATGCGCGTGTATCTCGGCTCCGACCATGCGGGCTACGAACTCAAGAACCACCTCGTCGAGTGGCTCAAGGCCGCGGGCCACGAGCCCGTCGACTGCGGGCCCCACATCTACGACGCCCAGGACGACTACCCGCCGTTCTGCCTGCGGGCCGCCGAGCGGACGGCCGCCGACGAGGGCACCCTCGGCGTCGTGATCGGCGGCTCGGGCAACGGCGAGCAGATCGCGGCCAACAAGGTCAAGGGCGTACGCGCCGCACTGGCCTGGAGCGAGGAGACGGCCGCCCTCGGCCGCCAGCACAACGACGCCAACGTCGTCGCGGTCGGCGCCCGCATGCACTCCGCGGAGGAGGCGACGAAGTTCGTCGAGATCTTCCTGAACACCCCGTTCTCCGGTGACCAGCGCCACATCCGCCGCATCGACATGCTGGCCGGGTACGAGACGACCGGCGACCTCCCGCCGATCCCGGCGCACCACCCGCAGCAGTAACCGAGCCGGGACGAGCCGGGTCGGGACGGGGCGGTACGGGGCGGGGAAGGAAGACAGCGGTGCCGGAAGGCCACACCATCCACCGGCTGGCGCAGGACTACGACGCCGCCTTCGCCGGCCGGCCGGTCCGGGTGACCAGCCCGCAGGGCAAGTTCTCCGACGGCGCCGCCCTGCTCGACGGCGCGCCGCTGACCGCCACCGAGGCGCACGGCAAGCACCTCTTCCTGCGGTTCCGCGACAGCGACTGGGTCCACATCCACCTGGGCCTGTTCGGCAAGGTCGCCTTCGGCCCGGCCCCCGCGCCGCCCCCCACCGACACGGTCCGGCTGCGGCTGCGCAACGACACCGCGTACGTCGATCTGCGCGGCCCCACCGCCTGCGCGCTGATCACCCCGGGCGAGAAGGACGCGATACACGCCCGCCTCGGCCCCGACCCGCTGCGCGCGGACGCCGACCCGGCCGCCGCCCACGCCCGGATCTCCCGCAGCCGTACGACGATCGCCGCGCTGCTCATGGACCAGAAGGTCATCGCCGGCGTCGGCAACGTCTACCGCGCCGAGGTCCTCTTCCGGCACGGCGTCGACCCGTACCGCCCGGGACGCGACATCACTCCCGCCCTCTGGGACGCGCTCTGGCACGACCTGGTCGCCCTGATGCGCGAGGGCGTCCGCAACAACCGCATCGACACGGTCCGCCCCGAGCACACCCCCGAGGCGATGGGCCGCCCGCCCCGCGTCGACGACCACGGCGGCGAGGTCTACGTCTACCGCCGCGCGAACCGCCCCTGCCACCTCTGCGGCACCGACATCCGCACCGCCGACCTCGCCAACCGCAACCTCTTCTGGTGCCCGGCCTGCCAGCACCGCCCCTGACCGGCCGACACGTTCAGAACCCGTGCGGCAGCCACGGCGAGACACGGCCGCCTCTCAAACCCGCAAGCCCCGAAGTCCGCCGCGGACGCCCCGACCCGCCCCCGCCGTCAGAACCCGTGCGGCAGCCACGGTGCCAGGTCCGAGCCGAAGCCCAGGGCGGCCTCCGCCAGCGCCCCCGGCCGCAGTTCCCGGACCCGTCCCGCGCCGCCCAGCGCGGTCAGCGACACGCCGCCGAGATAGGCCGCGCCCAGCTCCCGCACCGACAGGGCCAGGTCCGCCGGGTCCGAGGCCGGCACACAGGACGCCCCCTTCTCGTTCCCGGCCAGCCGCCAGCGCCCCGCGTTCCACGGGCAGAACGCGTCCTCGACCTCGAACACCACGTCCACCGGCGCCCGGTAGGTCCGGGCCGCCAGCGCCGCCCCCACGTCCACCAGCCGTACGTACAGCACGTCCCGCGGCCGCGGGACGCACCGCCGCAGATCGGAGACCTGAAACTGCCACCCGTCGTCGGCCGGCCGGTTGCGCACGCTCAGCGTCGTCGTCAGGTCGATGCCCGCCAGGAACCGCCACAACGCCGCCCGGGTCGCCGGGTCGAGCCCCTCCAGGTCGGTCAGCAGCACCGTGCCCTCGGCCCCGCCCTGCCCCCACCCGGGCCGCACCCGGAACCGCGCGTACCCGGTGACCTCCCCGTCCCGCGAGGCGACCACGCACTGCAACGGCGACGCCCCGTCCCGGCCGCTCTCCGGGTCCAGCAGCCCCAGCCGCTCCCACCCCGGCTGCCGGGCCAGCATCCCCGGCCGCCCGGGCACCAGCCGGGCGTACACCGCCTCGCACACCTCCAGGACCTCCGCGGGCGCCGCGTACCGCAGCCGTACGTCGTCCGTCCCGGCCGGCCCGGACAGCCGTACCCTGCCGGTGTCGATCTCCGCGCTGACCTGGAAGGTCGCCGCGCCGTACCCGAACCGGCCGTAGATCGCCGGCTCGGAGGCGGTCAGCGCCGCCAGCGGCTCGCCCCAGGACCGGATGTCGTCCAGCTGCCGGCGCATCATCGAGGTCAGCACCCCCCGCCGCCGGTGCGTCGCGGCGACCCCGACCATGGTGACCCCGGCGGTCGGCACCTCCGCCCCGCCGGGCACGCTCATCCGGAACCGGTACGCGCCCGCCGTCCCGACGCACGCGTCACCCTCCCAGACCCCGAGCGAACGGTCGAAGTCGGTCAGGGAGTTGAACAGCGCCCGCTCCTCGGCCGGCTCCGGCACCCCGCCGAAGGCCCGCAGCAGCGTGTCGTACCACCTGTCCCATTCGTCCCGCCGCAGTACCCGCAGGTCCAGCGGGTCGGTCGTGGTCCGGTCCGTACCGTCAGCGTTCATGAGCCCATGCCTACCAGGGCAATGCGGGGCGAGCCAGGGGAATTTCCCACGGCGGCCCACACGACGGCCCGGCGTGCAGTTCACTGTGAACTCTGGCCTCGGACGGGGGACAAGTGGTACCTCCCGTGCCAAGCGCCCGCTCCGATGGATAGGGTCCCGAACTGATGGCAGCAGGACGACAGCGGCGTGCGGAAGCCGACACGTTCACGGCCCGGTTGAAGAAGCAGTGGCACCGGGCCCGCGTCGCGCTGCGCAAATCCGCCGTCGACTACTTCCGCGGCGACGGCTCGGACTGGATCGCGCTGGCCGGTCTGCTGCTCACCGTGCCGGTCATCGCCTGCTTCACGATGGTCAACTCGGTGTGGGTCTCGCCGGCCGCGCTGGTCCTGCCGATCGTGGCCGGCGGCCTGCTGCTGCGCCCGGCCAGCCTGCTCGGCCTGTACGCCGCCGCGGCCACCGCGCTGATCGTGGAGTCGGTCCAGCTCGGTCCGTACACCGAGGGCCCCTCCCGGGTCACCCCCGGCTCGGTCCTGACCGTCGCGGCCTGCGGGTTCATCGGCCTGCTGATCGCCCAGTTCCGCAGCCGGGTCGGCGTGCCCTGGCGGCGCGGCGGCACCATGCTCTTCGACCTGCGCGAACGCATCCGGGTGCAGAGCAAGCTGCCCCAGCTGCCGCCGGGCTGGCACCGCGAGATGTCGCTGCGCCCGGCCGGCGGCCAGTCCTTCTCCGGCGACTTCGTGGTCGCCGCCCGGACCAACGGCGGCCGGACCCTGGAAGTGGTCCTCACCGACGTCTCCGGCAAGGGCATGGACGCCGGCTCCCGCGCCCTGCTGCTCTCCGGCGCCTTCGGCGGCCTGCTGGGCAGCCTGCCCCCGCACGCCTTCCTGCCCGCCGCCAACGGCTACCTGCTCCGCCAGGACTGGGACGAGGGCTTCGCCACCTCCATCCACCTGGTCCTGGACCTCGACTCCGGCGACTACGAGCTGTACACCGCCGGGCACCCGCCGGGCCTCCAGCTCAGCGCCGGCACCGGCCGCTGGGAGGAGAAGGCCGCCGAGGGCCCGCTGCTCGGTGTGTACGACGGCGCCCAGTTCGACCCGGTGAAGGGCTCGCTGCGCTCCGGCGACGTGCTGATGCTGTTCACGGACGGACTGGTGGAGACCTCCGACCGGGACATCGTCGAGGGCATCGACCGGCTCACCGGCGAGGCCGACCGCTATGTCGCCGGCGGCTTCCACGGCGCCGCCTGGCACCTGATCGAGGCGGTCGCCAAGGACGTCAACGACGACCGGGCGCTGCTGCTGATCTGCCGCGAGGGCCCCACCACCGCCCAGGCGCACGCCCACGCGCACGGCACGGACGACTGACATGCCCGGGACCGACGTGAGTGACAAGGACAGCAGGGACGGCAGGGGAGACCTAAGCGACAGGGGCGACAGGGCGCCCCCGTCCTGTCCCTGGCCGAGGTCGAGGCCACCGCCCGCGCCGCCCACGCGGGCCAGACCGACAAGGCGGGCCGCCCCTACGCCGAGCACCTGGCCGCCGTCGCCGCGGGCGTCCGGCGCCGGGGCGGCGACGACGCGCAGATCGCGGCCGCCTGGCTGCACGACGCCGTCGAGGACGACGCCCTGACCCACGCCTGGCTGGCGGCGGCCCCGCTGAGCCCCCGCACCAAGGACATCGTGCTCGCGGTCACCAAGCGGGCGGGGGAGACCCCGCAGGCGTACGCCGCCCGCATCCTGGCCACCCCGGGCGCGCCGCTGGTCAAGGAGGCCGACCTGGCGCACAACGCCGATCCGGCCCGGCTCGCGGTGCTGGCCGAGCCGACCCGGAAACGACTGACCGAGAAGTACACGCGGATGCGCGCGCTCCTCGGTCTGCCAGGCCATGACGGGAACGCCGGCTAGACGGAGACCTTCTCCCGGTCGCCCCGCTGCTCCGCCACGGGCCGGCGCGCACGGGCCTCCTGCGCCGCGTCCGGCCGGAACGCCCACGCCATCGTCGGCTCCATCGCGAACCGGAAGGCCCGCCGCACCGGCGCGGTGCACAGCAGCGTGACGGCCGCCGCCGCCAGGACGGTCACGAGGACCTCCCCGAGCGGCGTGTGCAGCCAGCCGGGGTCGAACAGGCCCAGGTAGCCGGCGCCCTTGATCAGGAAGCCGTGCAGCAGATAGCCGTAGAGCGTGCCCGCGCCCAGGGCCGTGAACCAGCGCCGCCGGCCCGGCACCCAGGCGAAGAAGCAGGCGGTCAGCAGCAGCGAGCAGCCGAACAGCGCCAGCGTCATGACCGGCCCGGTCCACCAGGGCGCGCCGAGTTCCTGGGCGGCGTCCCGGTGGTAGAACCAGCCGGTGTTCAGCCGGGGCACCGTCCACCAGCCGACCGCCACGGCCGCCGCGAACACCGGCACCGACGCGATCCGCACCGACCGGCGGCGCACCCACTGGAAGTGCTCGGCCCGCATGCTCAGCCCCAGCACGAAGAACGGCAGGAACTGGAGCACCCGCTGGAGGTCCAGGTCGTCCCCGATCTCCGGCGTCACGGACGCCAGCGCGGCGACGACCAGGGCGACCGGCAGCGGGTACCGGATCAGCTTCCAGACCGGCGTGGTCAGCCGCCACACGAACAGCGCGATCAGGAACCAGGTCAGGTACCAGGGGTCCAGGAGGCTGATCTCCTGGTCCGGCGAGCCGCCCGCGTAGCGGTTGAAGAGCGAGTACGCCGTCTCGAAGAGGACGTACGGCACGACGACACCGGTGAGCAGCCGCCGCAGCCGGTCCGGGCGCATGTCGAAGCTGCGCGAGAAGAAACCGGAGATGATGATGAACGCCGGCATGTGGAAGGCGTACACCACCTGGTACAGCCCCTCCAGGACGCGGCTGTCGCCCTTGAGCGGCTCCCAGGAGTGGCCCATGGCCACCAGCACGATCGCCAGATACTTGGCGTTGTCGAAGAAAGCGTCACGTTGTTTGCCGGGCGGGGACGGGGCAGCGTGGAACATTCGAGGCACCCTAGCGTTGTCTGTGGGAATCCGTAAAACTCCCCTGGAACGCACCCCCTTTGTCCCGATTACGGCGGATCAAACCGGTCGAAATCCTCCCAGGTCTGGAGGTGGGTCCAGATCCGAATCCAGCCGGTGCGATGTGCCCGCCGCAACAATTCGAATTAACTGCGGACGTGTTGTGTCCGGGCGGCGGAGGAGCCGAAACGGACCGGTCGGATTTCCCGCCCGGCTACCTCTCCGAATTCCTGTACGAAATACGGATGTTGCAGCCCCGGAGGCGTGTCGACGGGGTGCCGGGGAGGTGCCGGAGAGGTGGCGGTGCCGGGTGTGCCGGTGAGACGTCTGCCAAACGATGCGTCACCTGCCGCATGAGACGGCCGGGTTGGTGGCACGATGGTTCCTGGCGGGGGTGCGCGAGACCGCACCGCCGGGCCGGGAGAGCGGACCGACCTAGGGTGTGATCAGTTGTGGCCATTTCACTGTCTGTGGTGCTGCTGTTGGCGATCATCCTGGTGGTGCTCATGCGAGGGGGATCCCTCAAGGCCGGCCCCGCGATCGTCGCGGTCCTCTTCGGCTTCTTCCTCGCCTCCACCGGCATGGCGCCGTCGATCAACCGCTTCATGAACTCGATAGCGGAGACGATCAACTCGATCAGCTTCTGACAACGCCCAGGGGCCCGGTTCACCGAACCGGGCCCCTGGACGTTGGGTGGAGCGGGCGACGGGAATCGAACCCGCGTAGCCAGTTTGGAAGACTGGGGCTCTACCATTGAGCTACGCCCGCACAGCGCGCGCCGCGGATCACCGATCGCGGCACTGGAGGCATCGTAGCGGGTCACCCCCCTGTGTCGCACACCCCGTGGAATGCGACGGCCCGCGGGGCTGTCGGCATGTACCCTACGGATCGCACCAGACGGGGTGTGGCGCAGCTTGGTAGCGCGTCCGCTTTGGGAGCGGAAGGCCGTGGGTTCAAATCCCGCCACCCCGACCATCCACCGGCCGTCCGGCCGGTCACCTCGCATGATCGCGCCGTGATCGCCTCGATCGCCTTTTGGGCCGTGTACCCGCTGCCGTTACTATGCAAGCTGCACGCCCGTGTGTCTCATCCTGTGCAGTCTCCCGGGCGGCGAACATCGGCCGGGCCGCTCTGGCTCCGGCAGAACCCAAGAAGTCAGCCACAAGGAGACCGAACCGTGAAGAGCGCCGTGGAGACCCTGAACCCGACTCGGGTTCGGCTCACTGTCGAGGTGCCCTTCGAGGAGCTCAAGGACAGCCTCGACGCGGCGTACAAGAAGATCAACCAGCAGGTCACGGTGAAGGGCTTCCGCAAGGGCAAGATCCCGGCCCGGGTCATCGACCAGCGGTTCGGCCGCGGTGCGGTGCTGGAGGAGGCCGTCAACGACGCCCTCCCGAAGTTCTACACCGACGCCGTCAACGAGGCCGAGGTGGACCCGCTGGGCCAGCCCGAGGTCGACATCACGGAGCTGAAGGACGGCGAGACGCTGAACTTCACCGCCGAGGTCGACATCCGCCCGACGATCGAGATCCCGGACTTCTCCGGCATCGAGGTCGAGGTCGACGCGGTCGAGGTCACCGACGAGGACCTGGACAAGTCGGTCGAGCAGCTCCGCGAGCGCTTCGCCTCCACCTCCCCGGTGGAGCGCGCCGCCGAGGACGGCGACGTCGTCACCATCGACCTGGAGGCCAAGGTCGACGGCGAGGTCCTGGAGGACGGCGTCGCCAGCGGCGTCTCCTACACCATCGGCTCCGGCGAGCTGCTCGAAGGCATCGACGAGGCCGTCAAGGGCCTGGCGGCGGGCGGCGAGGCCACCTTCACCTCCGAGCTGAAGGGCGGCTCGGCGGCCGGCCAGGCGGCCGAGGTCACCGTCAAGGTCAGCCAGGTCGCCGCGCGCGAGCTGCCCGAGCTGGACGACGACTTCGCGCAGCTGGCGTCCGAGTTCGACACCCTGGACGAGCTCAAGGCCGACAGCCGCAAGCGCCTCGAGAACATGAAGCAGTACGACCAGGCCACCCAGGCCCAGGAGCGGGTCCTGGACAAGCTCCTGGAGCTGGTCGAGGTCCCCGTCCCCGAGAAGCTGCTCGAGGACGAGGTGGGCACCCGCAAGCACAACCTGGAGCACCACCAGCTCGGCCAGATGGGCCTCGACCTCCCGAAGTACCTGGAGATCCAGGGCAAGACCGAGGAGGAGTTCGAGACCGAGACCCGCGAGGCCGCGATCAAGGGCATCAAGACCCAGTTCGTCCTCGACGAGCTGGTCAAGCAGGAGAAGCTCAACGTCAACCAGGAGGAGCTCACCGAGCACCTCATGCGGCGCGCGTCCTCCTCCGGCATGTCCCCCGACCAGTTCGCGCAGGCCGTCGTCGAGCAGGGTCAGGTCCCGCTGCTCGTCGGCGAGGTGGCCCGCGGCAAGGCGCTGGCCGTCGTGGTCGAGAAGGCCACGGTCAAGGACACCAACGGCGAGGTCGTCGACCTGAGCGACGACGAGGAGGAGGAGACCGAGGCCCCGGCCGAGGCCGCCGCCGACTCCGCCGAGAACACCCCGGCCGAGGAGAAGACCGAGGGCTGATCCCCGGTACCTCGCAGGTTGCAGGGAGGGCCCTGGGGATCACCCCGGGGCCCTCTCGCCGTCCGGCAGGGCAGCGTTCCCAGGGGCGCGGGGGTGTGCCCATATGCGGCTCCGCCGCGGGGCGCGACCAGCCACCCACAAACCCGCAGCGGCCGACGCACCCCGAGAACCCCCTGCGCTACGCCCCCGGCGAACACCCCACTTCGCGGGATTCCCCGAAGGGACCCGCGCGTTAGGGTCCATGAATACGAGGGCAGTGGAGTCTCCGATACGGCTCCAGCCCCGCAGGGAAACGTGAGACGGCCCGGCGCCGTCGTAAGACGAGCAGGTGGATACGTGACGAATCTGATGCCCTCAGCCGCCGGCGAGCCCTCCATCGGTGGTGGCCTCGGCGACCAGGTCTACAACCGGCTGCTCGGCGAGCGGATCATCTTCCTCGGCCAGCCGGTCGACGACGACATTGCCAACAAGATCACCGCTCAGCTGCTGCTTCTTGCCGCCGACCCGGACAAGGACATCTTCCTCTACATCAACAGCCCGGGCGGTTCGATCACGGCCGGCATGGCGATCTACGACACCATGCAGTTCATCAAGAACGACGTGGTGACGATCGCGATGGGTCTGGCGGCCTCGATGGGACAGTTCCTGCTCAGCGCGGGCACCCCCGGCAAGCGCTTCGCGCTGCCGAACGCCGAGATCCTGATCCACCAGCCCTCGGCCGGTCTGGCCGGCTCCGCCTCGGACATCAAGATCCACGCCGAGCGGCTGCTGCACACCAAGAAGCGGATGGCCGAGCTGACGTCCCAGCACACCGGTCAGACGGTCGAGCAGATCACCCGCGACTCGGACCGCGACCGCTGGTTCGACGCCTTCGAGGCCAAGGAGTACGGCCTCATCGACGACGTGATCCCGACGGCCGCGGGCATGCCGGGCGGCGGCGGCACGGGCGCCTGAGCCCCTTTCCCACGCCCCCAGCCGACCGCCCCAGCCCCTTTCCAGGAGACACTGTGAACGACATTCCCGGCAGCGGCCTGTACGACCGCACCCGCGCCGAGTACGCCGGCCCCAGGGCCGAGTCCCGCTACGTCATCCCCCGCTTCGTCGAGCGCACCTCGCAGGGCGTGCGCGAGTACGACCCGTACGCCAAGCTCTTCGAAGAGCGGGTGATCTTCCTCGGCGTGCAGATCGACGACGCCTCCGCCAACGACGTCATGGCGCAGCTGCTGTGCCTGGAGTCGATGGACCCGGACCGCGACATCTCGATCTACATCAACAGCCCCGGCGGCTCCTTCACCGCCCTCACGGCCATCTACGACACGATGCAGTACGTGAAGCCGGACATCCAGACGGTCTGCATGGGCCAGGCGGCCTCCGCCGCGGCCGTCCTGCTCGCCGCCGGCACCCCCGGCAAGCGGATGGCGCTGCCCAACGCCCGGGTGCTGATCCACCAGCCGTACAGCGAGACGGGCCGCGGCCAGGTCTCCGACCTGGAGATCGCCGCCAACGAGATCCTGCGGATGCGTTCGCAGCTGGAGGAGATGCTGGCCAAGCACTCCACCACGGAGATCGACAAGATCCGCGAGGACATCGAGCGCGACAAGATCCTCACGGCCGAGGACGCGCTGGCCTACGGCCTGATCGACCAGATCATCACCACCCGGAAGATGGACAACTCCTCCCTCCGCTGAGGCAGGACGCTGTATCGTCTGCCGCCCCTTGGCATGATTTGGCGTGGTTCACGTCAAAGCGAACCATGCCAAGGGGGGCCCGGACGGGGGGCCAGGCAAGGTACCGTCGACATAAGGCAGCACCAGGAGTCCGCTGGACGTCTCCACGTCGTCCAGGAGTCTCCCAGGCGAAGGGGAAGCACACCGTGGCACGCATCGGTGACGGCGGCGATCTGCTCAAGTGCTCGTTCTGCGGCAAGAGCCAGAAGCAGGTCAAGAAGCTCATCGCAGGGCCCGGTGTGTACATCTGCGACGAGTGCATCGACCTCTGCAACGAGATCATCGAAGAGGAGCTGGCCGAGACCGGCGAGGTGCGCTGGGAGGAGCTGCCCAAGCCCCGCGAGATCTACGAGTTCCTCGAGGGGTACGTGGTGGGCCAGGAGGCGGCCAAGAAGGCGCTCTCCGTCGCGGTCTACAACCACTACAAGCGGGTCCAGGCCGGGGAGAACGGCGGCGCGCAGAGCCGCGAGGACGCCATCGAGCTGGCGAAGTCCAACATCCTCCTGCTGGGCCCCACCGGCTCCGGCAAGACCCTGCTGGCCCAGACCCTGGCCCGGATGCTGAACGTGCCGTTCGCGATCGCCGACGCCACCGCCCTCACCGAGGCGGGCTACGTCGGCGAGGACGTCGAGAACATCCTGCTGAAGCTGATCCAGGCGGCCGACTACGACGTCAAGAAGGCCGAGACCGGGATCATCTACATCGACGAGATCGACAAGGTCGCCCGCAAGAGCGAGAACCCGTCGATCACCCGGGACGTGAGCGGCGAGGGCGTCCAGCAGGCGCTGCTGAAGATCCTGGAGGGCACCACGGCCTCGGTGCCGCCGCAGGGCGGCCGCAAACACCCGCACCAGGAGTTCATCCAGATCGACACGACGAACGTGCTGTTCATCGTGGGCGGCGCCTTCGCGGGCCTGGAGAAGATCATCGAGTCCCGGGCCGGCGCCAAGGGCATCGGCTTCGGCGCGCAGATCCGCTCCAAGCGGGAGCGCGAGTCCCAGGACCACTTCCAGCAGGTCATGCCGGAGGACCTGGTGAAGTTCGGCATGATCCCGGAGTTCATCGGCCGGCTGCCGGTGATCACCTCCGTGCACAACCTCGACCGCGAGGCCCTGCTCCAGATCCTCGTCGAGCCGCGCAACGCGCTGGTGAAGCAGTACCAACGGCTGTTCGAACTCGACGGTGTGGAACTGGACTTCGAGCGCGAGGCGCTGGAGGCCATCGCCGACCAGGCGATCCTGCGCCAGACCGGCGCCCGCGGCCTGCGCGCCATCATGGAGGAGGTCCTCCAGGGCGTGATGTACGAGGTGCCGTCCCGCAAGGACGTCGCCCGGGTCGTCATCACCGCCGACGTGGTCCTCTCCAACGTCAACCCGACGCTGATCCCGCGGGACTCGCGCGGCCGCGGCCCCGGCGAGCAGAAGACGGCGTAGCGGCGCAATGCTGTAAGTGGGGCCCCGGTCACGGTGACCGGGGCCCCACCGCGCTGTGCGGGCTACGCCTTGACGCGGACCTCGGCGCGCAGCTTCTTGGTGAGCTCCACGGCCTTGTCCTTGCTCATGTCGGCCTCGACCTCGCCCGGCGACACCATGGCGATGGTGCTGTGGTCCGCCCAGGCGCAGAACCAGTCGGACTTCTGCTTCTTGCTGACCGGGTTGAGGCCGGCGGCCTCCTGGCACTGCATGACGGCGCCGTCGATGTCCACGTCCTCGGGCTCACCGACGAGTTCGGGCGCGCTGCTGGCGCTGTCGGTGGAACCCTCCGAGGACGACTTCGCCGCCCGGGAGAAGAAGGTGTCCAGCGCGGCCTCGGGGTCCTCGATCTCCCCGTAGGCGCCGACGAAGGTGATCGTCGAGAAGTCGGTCGACAGGGAGTCGAGGGAGTCCGGGTCGCTGAGGTCGTAGTCGTCCAGGCTCATGGTGCTGTACACACCGATCACGGACGTGCCGTTCTTGACGCCGCTCTCCGCGAAGTCCGTGTCGGAGTCGGAGCTTTCGGTACCGCTGTCGGAGAGCAGCTTGTAGTCGCCCAGCACCGTCTTCGGCGCCGTCAGCTTGTGCGCGCCGTCGTCGGCCACGGAGCTGGAGCCGCCGCCCGTGCCGAGGACGAAGTACGCGCCCACCGCGATGGCGGCGACCACCGCGACCGCCCCGACGACCAGCGCGGCCGTCTTCTTGCCGCTCCCGCCGGGCGGCGGCTGGGGCACACCGTAGGGCTGCTGTCCGTAGGGCGGCTGGCCGTACGGCGGCTGCTGCCCGTACCCGGGCTGCTGACCGTAGGCCGGCGGCTGCTGCCCGTACGGGGGCTGCTGACCGTAGGGGCCGCCCTGCGGGGGCATGCCCTGCGGGGGTACGCCCTGCGGTGGCTGCTGCGGATAGCCGTAGCCGGGCTGCGGCGGGGTCTGCGGAGGGGTGCCCGGCTGCTGCGGATAGCCGTAGCCGGGCTGCGGCGCCGGGGCCTGCGGTGGCTGCGGCGGCTGGCCGTACGGTCCCGGCTGCCCGTACGGGCCGGGCTGCGGACCGGGCCCCGGGGGCTGCTGCCCGCCGTACGGCCCCGGCTGGTTCTGGCTCATCTCTGGGTTCCCCTCCAGATGCTTACGCGTTCCTGACATCCTGTCCCAGAAGCCGCCCGCACCGGGCACCGGGGGTCGCACCGTTACAAACGAAACGCGTTTCGGGACACGGCGGCGACACCTCTAAACTGGCCCGGTGACCGAGAACACTCAGCAGCCGCAATCAGCGCCCACGACCGATCTGCCGACCCAGTACACGCCGGCCGACGTAGAGGGGAAGCTGTACGAGCGCTGGGTGGAACGGGGCTACTTCACCGCCGACGCGAAGAGCGAGAAGCCCCCGTACACCATCGTCATCCCGCCGCCCAACGTCACCGGCTCGCTCCACCTGGGCCACGCCTTCCAGCACACGCTGATGGACGCGCTGACCCGCCGCAAGCGGATGCAGGGCTTCGAGGCGCTGTGGCTGCCCGGCATGGACCACGCCGGCATCGCCACCCAGAACAAGGTCGAGCAGCAGCTCGCCGAGGAGGGCAAGTCCCGGCACGACCTCGGCCGCGAGGAGTTCGTCCGCCGGGTGTGGCAGTGGAAGGAGGAGTACGGCGGCCGGATCCTCGGCCAGATGCGGCGCCTGGGCGACGGCGTCGACTGGTCGCGTGAGCGCTTCACGATGGACGAGGGCCTGTCCAGCGCCGTCGGCACCATCTTCAAGCGCCTCTACGACGACGGCCTGATCTACCGCGCCGAGCGCATCATCAACTGGTGCCCGCGCTGTCTGACCGCCATCTCCGACATCGAGGTCGAGTACCAGGAGGACGACGGCGAGCTGGTCTCCATCCGCTACGGGGAGGGGGACGAGACCCTGGTCGTCGCCACCACCCGGGCCGAGACGATGCTCGGTGACACGGCCGTCGCCGTCCACCCCGACGACGAGCGGTACACGCACCTGGTCGGCAAGCGGATCAAGCTGCCGCTGACCGACCGGACCATCCCGGTCGTCGCCGACGCCCACGTCGACCCGGAGTTCGGCACCGGCGCCGTCAAGGTCACCCCGGCCCACGACCCGAACGACTTCGCCATCGGCCGGCGGCACGACCTGGAGTCGATCACCGTCATGGACGAGCGCGGTGTCATCACCGCGCACGGTCCCTTCGAGGGCCTGGACCGTTTCGAGGCCCGCTCCACGATCGTCGCCGCACTGCGCGAGCAGGGCCGGATCGTCGCCGAGAAGCGCCCCTACGTCCACTCGGTGGGCCACTGCTCGCGCTGCAAGACCACCGTCGAGCCGCGCCTGTCCATGCAGTGGTGGGTCAAGGTCGCCCCGCTGGCCAAGGCGGCCGGCGACGCGGTCCGCGACGGCCGGGTCGCGATCCACCCCGAGGACATGTCGAAGCGCTACTTCGACTGGGTCGACAACATGCACGACTGGTGCATCTCGCGCCAGCTGTGGTGGGGCCACCGCATCCCGGTCTGGTACGGCCCGGACGGCGAGATCGTCTGCGTCGGCCCCGACGAGGAGCCGCCCACCGGTGCGGGCTGGCACCAGGAGACCGACGTCCTGGACACCTGGTTCTCGTCCGGCCTGTGGCCGTTCTCCACCCTCGGCTGGCCCGGGCGGACCGACGACCTCGCGAAGTTCTACCCGACCGACGTCCTGCTGACCGGCCACGACATCATCTTCTTCTGGGTCGCCCGGATGATGATGTTCGGCCTGTACGCGATGGACGGCGAGGTCCCCTTCAAGACCATCGCGCTGACCGGCCTGGTCCGCGACGAGCGCGGCAAGAAGATGTCGAAGTCGTTCGGCAACGTGGTCGACCCGCTGGACTGGATGGACACCTACGGCTCCGACGCCGTCCGCTTCACCCTGGCCCGTGGCGCCAACCCCGGCACCGACGTGCCGATCGGCGAGGACTGGGTGCAGGCGTCCCGCAACTTCGCGAACAAGATCTGGAACGCCACCCGGTTCGCGATGATGAACGGCGCCACCATCGAGGGCCCGCTGCCGGACACCGCCGCGATGTCCCCGACGGACCGCTGGATCCTGTCCCGGCTGAACGAGACCGTCGCCGCCGTCGACGCGTTCTACGAGGACTACCAGTTCGCCAAGGTCTCCGACGCGCTCTACCACTTCGCGTGGGACGAGGTCTTCGACTGGTACGTCGAGCTGTCCAAGACCACGTTCCAGGCGGGCGGCGCCGCCGCCGAGGCCGGTAAGCGCGTCCTCGGCGAGGTCCTCGACGTCACGCTGCGGCTGCTGCACCCGGTCGTCCCGTTCGTCACCGAGGAGCTGTGGACCACGCTGACCGGCGGCGAGTCGGTCGTCGTCGCCCAGTGGCCGTCCGACAGCGGCTTCCGGGACGCGGCCGCCGAGCGGGAGATCGAGACCCTCCAGTCCGTCATCACCGAGGTCCGCCGGTTCCGCGCCGACCAGGGCCTCCAGCCCGGCCAGCGGGTCCCGGCCCGCCTCGCGCTGGACGGCACGGCGCTCGCCCCGCACGAGCCGGCCATCCGCCAGCTGCTGCGCCTCCAGCCGGAGGGCGAGTCCTTCACGGCCACCGCGACCCTGCCGGTGGCCGGCGCCGAGGTCGCCCTCGACCTCTCCGGCACGATCGACGTCGCCGCCGAGCGCAAGCGCCTGGCCAAGGACCTCGCCGCCGCCGAGAAGGAGAAGGCCCAGGCCACCGCCAAGCTCGGCAACGAGGCGTTCCTGGCCAAGGCCCCGGACCAGGTGGTCGACAAGATCCGGGGACGGCTGGCCAAGGCGGACGAGGACATCACCCGCCTGACGGCCCAGCTGGACAGGTTGCCTCAGCGGTAGCCGACCCAGGGGCGCGGGGCCGTGTCGATGTGCGGCTCCGCCGCGTGGGCGCGACCAGCCACAACGTTCCCCGCGCCCGCCCGACAACCGGTACCCCCCACTCCCTGGGCGCTCTGTCGGTCCCGCTCCGTAGACTGGTCCCGTGAGCGACCAGAACGAGTCCGACGCCTTCGACGAGCTGATCGCGGAGCAGACCACCCGCGACCCCGACCTCGCCGTCATCGAGGCCGGCAGCCGCACCCTGCGCACCCAGGGCGGCCCCCCGGAGGCCGACGTGCCCGCCCGCCCCGAGGACCCCGAGGTCGACCAGGCGCTGCGCGAGGTCGAGGCCGAGCTCGCCACCCGCTGGGGCGAGACCAAGCTGGAGCCGTCCGTCGCCCGGATCGCCGCGCTGATGGACGTGCTGGGCGAGCCGCAGCGCTCGTACCCCTCGATCCACATCACCGGCACCAACGGCAAGACCTCCACCGCCCGCATGGTCGAGGCCCTGCTCGGCGCCTTCGAGCTGCGCACCGGCCGGTACACGTCGCCGCACGTCCAGTCGATCACCGAGCGGATCAGTCTGGACGGCGCCCCCGTCTCCGCCGAGCGGTTCATCGAGACGTACCAGGACGTCAAGCCGTACGTCGAGATGGTCGACGGGCAGCAGGAATACCGGCTGTCCTTCTTCGAGGTGCTCACCGGCATGGCGTACGCCGCCTTCGCGGACGCCCCGGTCGACGTGGCCGTCGTCGAGGTCGGCATGGGCGGCAGCTGGGACGCCACCAACGTCATCGACGGGGACGTCGCCGTCGTCACCCCCATCGACCTCGACCACACCGACCGGCTCGGGAACACCACCGCCGAGATCGCCGGCGAGAAGTCCGGGATCATCAAGCAGGACGCCACCGTGATCCTGGCCCAGCAGCCGGTGGACGCGGCGCAGGTGCTGCTGAAGAAGGCCGTCGAGGTGGACGCCACGGTGGCCCGCGAGGGCCTCGAGTTCGGCGTCGTGGCCCGGCAGGTCGCCGTCGGCGGGCAGCTGCTCACCCTGCGCGGCCTGGGCGGCGAGTACCCCGAGGTCTACCTTCCGCTGCACGGCCCCTACCAGGCGCACAACGCCGCGGTGGCGCTCGCCGCCGTGGAGGCGTTCTTCGGCGTGGGCGCCCAGCGCCCCGACCCGCTGGACATCGACGCCGTCCGCAAGGCGTTCGCCGCCGTCGCCTCGCCTGGCCGCCTGGAGGTGGTACGGACCTCCCCGACCGTCGTGCTGGACGCCGCACACAACCCGGCCGGCGCCCGCGCCACCGCCGAGGCGGTGCGGGAGGCGTTCGACTTCAGCCGGCTGATCGGCGTGGTCGGCGCGAGCGGCGACAAGAACGTCCGGGGGCTCCTGGAGGCCTTCGAGCCGCTCTTCGCGGAGATCGTCGTCACCCAGAACTCCAGCCACCGCGCGATGGACGCCGACACGCTGGCGGGCATCGCCGTCGAGGTGTTCGGCGACGACCGGGTACAGGTCGAGCCGCGGCTGCCGGACGCCCTGGAGGCGGCGATCACGCTGGCCGAGGAGGAGGGCGAGTTCGCCGGCGGCGGCGTCCTCGTCACCGGTTCCGTCATCACCGTCGGCGAGGCCCGACTGCTGCTGGGAAGGGGCTGACCGCCCGTGCGCACCCTGTGCTCCTCGACCCTGATCGGCGAGTTCTTCATCATCGGCTTCGCCGGACTGGTCGCCATGAAGGAACCCGACCTGACCATGGGGACGGTGTGGACGGTCAGCGGCGTCGCGATGTTCCTGTGCGTGGTGCTGTGCGGCGTCGTCACCCGGCCCGGCGGGGTGCTGCTCGGCTGGGCGCTCCAGATCGCCCTGATCGCCTCCGGGCTGGTGGTCCCGATGATGTTCATCCTCGGGGTCGTCTTCGCCGCCCTGTGGTGGGCGTCCGTGCACTACGGAAAGAAGATCGACGAGGCCAAGGCGAGGTTCGCGGCGCAGGCGGACGCCGCCTGAGCCGCCGGGGTCGTGCCCCGGCCGACCCCCTGAGCTGACGCTGCGTGACCGGAGCGCCGACACGCCCGGTAACCTCAGTGCTCACTCGCACAACCTCACATTCCAAGGAGCCCGCCGTGACTCAGCGCACCCTCGTCCTGCTCAAGCCCGACGCCGTACGTCGTGGCCTGACCGGCGAGATCATCAGCCGTATCGAGCGCAAGGCCGGCTGGGTGATCACGGCGCTGGAACAGCGGACCCTGGACCAGGCGACCCTGGAGCAGCACTACGGCGAGCACAAGGGCAAGGCGTTCTACGAGCCGCTGGTCGAGTTCATGGCCTCCGGACCGGTCGTCGCCCTGATCGTCGAGGGCGACCGGGTCATCGAGGGCGTGCGCGCCCTGGCCGGCCCGACCGACCCGATCGCCGCGGCGCCCGGCTCCATCCGCGGCGACTACGGCGTGATCGTTCGGGAGAACCTGATCCACGCCTCCGACTCCGAGGAGTCCGCCGAGCGCGAGCTGAAGATCTTCTTCCCGGGCCGCGGCTGACACGGCCGACCGGGCGGATCATTTTTTTCTGACGGTATGTCAGCCGGTCGGTGCAGCTGACCAGGGCGGCCGCGCAAATGCGGCCGCCCTGTGACATATGCGTGCCGATCGGGGGAACGTTTGCCTCCGTCGGCCCGTCTCCACAAGCGCGGCGGGGCGCCATCTGCTGACAATGGCGAAGACCCTCGCGCAGTGTTCGCGAAAGCGCGTCTACGATGGAAGCCTCTTCACGTCACTGCACCCACCTCGCCGACCTGAAAAGCCCTCAAAAGCTCCTGGGAAGGCCAGTCGAATCCTGATGGGGAACTCAATGTCGTTCATCGGCCGTGACATGGCTGTCGACCTCGGGACCGCCAACACGCTGGTGTACGTCAGGGGTCGTGGGATCGTACTCAACGAGCCGTCCGTCGTCGCCATCAACACCAACACCGGTGGCATTCTCGCGGTCGGTGCCGAAGCGAAGAAGATGATCGGGCGCACGCCCGGCAACATCGTTGCCGTACGTCCGCTGAAGGACGGTGTGATCGCGGACTTCGAGATCACCGAGCGGATGCTCCGCTACTTCATCCTGAAGATCCACAAGCGGAGGTATCTGGCTCGTCCGCGCGTCGTCGTCTGTGTGCCCTCGGGCATCACCGGCGTCGAGCGCCGTGCCGTCATCGAGGCGTCGTCCCAGGCCGGCGCCCGCCAGGTGCACATCATCGAGGAGCCCATGGCCGCGGCCATCGGCTCCGGCCTGCCGGTCCACGAGGCCACGGGCAACATGGTGGTCGACATCGGCGGCGGCACCACGGAGGTCGCGGTCATCTCCCTCGGCGGCATCGTCACCGCCCAGTCCATCCGCGTCGCGGGCGACGAACTGGACAACGCCATCATCCAGCACATCAAGAAGGAGTACTCCCTCCTGCTGGGTGAGCGGACGGCCGAACAGATCAAGATCACGATCGGTTCGGCGTACGACCTCGACGCTGACGAGCACACCGAAATCCGCGGCCGGGACCTGGTCTCCGGACTGCCCAAGACGGTCGTCATCTCGGCCGGCGAAGTACGCAAGGCGATCGAGGAACCGGTCAACGCCATCGTCGACGCCGTCAAGACCACCCTCGACAAATGTCCGCCGGAGCTGTCCGGCGACATCATGGACCGGGGCATCGTGCTGACCGGCGGCGGTGCGCTGCTGCGCGGGCTCGACGAGCGGCTGCGCCGGGAGACCGGCATGCCGATCCACATCGCCGAGGACCCGCTGGACAGTGTGGCGCTCGGCTCCGGCAAGTGCGTCGAGGAGTTCGAGGCGCTCCAGCAGGTACTGGACGCCCAGCCGCGCAGATGACGTAACGCTTCGGTTCCGCCGTACGAGACGATCTCCTCTCGTACGGCGGATCGTTGATATAGAGACACGGAAGTCTTTTTCGGCGTTGTCGGCGGCTTGCCCGTGGCGTAGTCCGCGTCGTAGTCCGTGTCGTTGTCCGCGTTTGCCGAGGTATCCGAAGTTCCTGATGTTCGTGATGTTCCTGATGTTTCCGAATTCCGACGAGGAAGGCACGGCCGCCGCACGTGAGGGACACGAAAGAGAGCCGGCTGCTCCTGGTGCTGCTGATCGCCGTGGCGTTCGCGCTGATCACGGTGGACATCCGCGGCGGGGAGGATTCCCCGGTCGACGGTGCCCGGCAGGCCGCGGCCACCGTCTTCGGTCCGATCGAGAACGGGGTGTCGTCCGCCGTCGACCCCGTGGGCAACGCGATCTCCGCGATCCGCGACTCCGGTGACCGGCACGACCGGCTCACCGCGCTGGAGCAGGAGAACGCGGCGCTGAAGGCGAAGCTCGGCAGCGACGACCGCGGCCGCAGCCGGCTGGCCCAGCTCGACAAGATGCTGAAGATCGCCGGCGAGGGCCAGTACGGCATCAAGGGCGCCCAGGTCATCGGTATAGGAGCGGCCCAGGGCTTCTCCTGGACCGTCACCCTGGACGTCGGCGCCAACGACGGCATCGAGCGCGACATGACCGTCCTCAACGGCGACGGACTGGTCGGCCGGGTCACCACCGTCGGCCCCAGCTCCGCCACCGTGCTGCTGGCCAGCGACCCCGACTTCACCGTCGGCACCCGGATGGAGTCCGGCGACGAACTCGGCTTCGCCTCCGGCCAGGGCGACCGGCCGCTGCGCGTCGAACTGCTCAATGGCAAGGCCGAGGTGAAGAAGGGCGACCGGCTGGTCACCTTCGGCTCCCAGGCCGACAAGCCCTTCGTGCCCGGCGTCCCGGTCGGGGTGGTCTCCCGCGTCGACCCCTCCGGCGGCGACCTGACCCGCACCCTGTACGTCACGCCGTACGTCAGCTTCACCAAGCTCGACATCGTCGGCGTCGTCGTCCAGGCCCCCAAGAAGGACCCCCGCGACACGGTGCTCCCCGACAAGCCGAAGCCGACCCCCACGCCCACCGTGACGGTGACCGTGACGCCGTCCGCCGGGGTGCCCGAGGACGGCCAGGCCGCCGACGGACAGACGCAGCCCGAGCCCGAGCAGTAG
Source organism: Streptomyces sp. NPDC023723 (assembly GCF_040639815.1). Taxonomy (NCBI): domain Bacteria; kingdom Bacillati; phylum Actinomycetota; class Actinomycetes; order Kitasatosporales; family Streptomycetaceae; genus Streptomyces; species Streptomyces sp. NPDC023723. The sequence goes on along the minus strand of NZ_JBFAAP010000022.1, from coordinate 11,495 downwards.
GAGTCTGAAGTCCCATGCGCGTCAACCGGATCCTGCTGTCCGCCGCCCTGGTCGTCGTCGCCCTGGTGATCCAGGTCAGCGTGCTGGCCCGGCTGCACCTGCCCGGCGCCGTCCCCGACCTGCTGCTGCTCACCGTCCTCGGCCTCGCCCTGGTCTACGGCCACACCGGCGGCGCCCTGGTCGGCTTCGGCGCCGGCCTGCTCGCCGACCTGGCCCCGCCCGCCGACCACGCCGCCGGGCGCTACGCCCTCGTGCTGTGCGTCATCGGCTACCTGGCCGGCCTCGCCAAGCCCGACAACGGCCGCCTGAAGTCCGCCACCGGCCCGATGGCCGTCGTGGTCGTCGCCGCCGTCGGCTCCACCCTGCTCTACGCCGGGGTCGGCGCCCTGGTCGGCGACACCGCCGCCCGCCATGTGGGCCTGGGCGGCCTGCTGTTCACCGCCGCCCTGTACGACCTGCTGCTCGCCCCCTTCGTGGTGCCCGGCATCATGGCGCTGGCCCGCCGCGCGGAGAACGACCCGCTGGCCGACACCGGCGCCGCCGGACAGGCCACCGACATCTCCTCCGGCTGGCTCTCCGGCGGCACCGGCCTGCGCATCGGCGCGCAGAAGAACGGCCTGCGGGTGAAGGCGGCGCGGGCCCGGGTCGCCCGGGCCGGCCGCATCAAGGGGGTCAAGCGGCTGTGACGGCGGATCGAGGGGCAGCCGCCGAGGCTGCCGCGGCCCCCGAGGTTGCCTCTGAGGTTTCCGCGGCCTCCCGGGCTGCCGCGGCCTTGCGGGCTTCCGGGCCTTGCCAGACAGAACGTCGTAGGACCCAAGCGGGCCTGCCCGCACGCGAGTTCACTCGAACGGGTGTGCCGGGGTGGAACGAGGGCGCACAGGTCGACCGTTCATCATTCGTACGCGCACACATGTCGGCGCACTGAGAGGGGGCGGCAACCGCAGTGACCAACATCCCCGAGACCGGTCGGAGCACACGCGTCCAGATCCGGCTCATCGTCATCCAAGTCCTCGTGCTCTCCCTCCTGGGCACCCTCGGCGGCCGGCTCTGGTACCTCCAGATCCGCCAGGGCGACGAATACGCCGCCGAAGCCTCCGGCAACCATGTGCAGCAGGTCGTCCAGCCCGCCGTCCGCGGCTCCATCCTGGACGCCCGCGGCGTGGCCCTCGCGGACAACGAGACCCGGCTGGTCGTCTCCGCCTCCCGCACCGACCTGCTGAAGATGAAGGACGACGGCGAGGCCGTCCTCACCAAGCTGGCCGGCGTCCTCGGCATGAAGCCCAAGGACGTCATGCTGAAGGTCCGGCTCTGCGACGCCGAGACCCCCCAGCCGTGCTGGAACGGCTCGCCGTACCAGCCCATCCCCATCACCGACGAGGCCACCGCCAAGCAGGCCCTGCAGATCCGCGAGCGCTCCGAGGAGTTCCCCGGCATCACCGCCGAACCCGAGGCGGTGCGGCGCTACGCGGCGCCGGGCCAGGCCAACACCGCCCAGGTCCTCGGCTACCTCTCCCCGGTCACCGACGACGAGATCCAGCAGGCCCAGGACACCGACTCGCCCTACCTGCGCTCCGACCAGGTCGGCCGCAGCGGCCTGGAGCGCCAGTACGACAAGGCGCTGCGCGGCAAAGCCGGCGTCACCCGCTACGAGGTGGACAACCTCGGCCGGGTCATCGGCGAGGCCGAGTCCGACGCCGCCCAGCCCGGCGACAACCTGGTCACCAGCATCGACTCCCGCGTCCAGCGCATCGCCGAGTACGAGCTGAACGAGGCGATGAAGGCCGCCCGCAAGGAGTACGACCGCAACACCGGCACCAACTACAAGGCCGACTCCGGCGCGGTCGTCGTGATGGAGGCCAAGACCGGCCGGGTGGTCGCCATGGCGTCCAACCCGACCTACGACCCCAACGCCTGGGTCGGCGGCATCTCGGCCGCCGACTACAAGAAGCTCACCGGGAAGAACTCCAACTACCCGCTGCTCAACCGCGCCATCCAGGGCCAGGCCGCCCCCGGCTCCATCTTCAAGGTGGTCTCCACCTCGGCCGCCGTCGAGGCCGGCTACGACTTCGACGGCAACTACGACTGCTCCAGCGCCTACAACGTGGGCGGCCAGGTCTTCAAGAACTTCGAGTCCGCCAACTACGGCCCCATCAGCCTCGGCCGCGCCCTCGAGGTCTCCTGCGACACCGTCTTCTACCGCCTCGCCCACGAGGAGTGGAAGAAGGACGGCGGCATGGACGGCAAGAACGCCAAGGACTACTTCTACAAGGCCGCCCACCAGTTCGGCCTCGGCGAGGAGACCGGCATCGACCTCCCCAACGAGGTCACCGGCCGGGTCCCCGACCGCCAGTGGAAGCAGGACTACTGGGAGGCCAACAAGGACGCCTGGTGCAAGACCGGCAAGAAGGACGGCAGTTACGTCGAGAAGATCGCGTACGAGAACTGCGTCGAGGGCAACAAGATGCGCGCCGGTGACGCCATCAACTACTCCATCGGCCAGGGCGACACCCTCGTCACCCCCATCCAGATGGCCACCATCTACTCGGCCATCTCCAACGGCGGCACCCTCTACGACCCGTCCGTCGGCAAGGCCATCATCAGCGCCGACGGCAAGACCACCGACGAGATCAAGCCCGAGTCGCACGGCAAGCTGCCGATAAGCAAGGCCACCCTCAGCAAGATGGACGCCGCCCTCGCGGGCGTGGCCACCAACGGCACGGCCGCCTGGCGGTTCCAGGGCTGGCCGCAGGACGAGATCCCGATGCACGCCAAGACCGGTACCGCGGAGGTCTACGGCAAGCAGACCACGTCCTGGTTCGCCACGTACACCAAGGACTACTCGATCGTCATGACGATCTCCCAGGGCGGCACCGGCTCCGGCGCCTCCGGCCCGGCCGTGCGCAACATCTACGACGCCCTGTACGGCGTCTCCGACGACGGTGCGATCGACCAGAAGAAGGCCCTGCTCGCCACGCCGCAGAAGACCCTGCCGAAGGTCAAGTCGGACGGCACCATCGCCGCGCCGAAGATCTCCGACGACCCGGTCAAGGACCAGCAGGCCACCGAGGAGGACGAGTACGCCCCGCTCGACGGCACCGACCAGGGCGCGACCGTCGGCAACCAGGAGAACGCCAACCGCGAGACCCGCCGCCGACGGCGCGGCGGCACCGCGGGCGCCCGCAAGCGGAGGATGCGCACATGACCGGGGCGAACAGTTTCCAGGTCTCCGGCTACGGACCCGAGCGCGCGGGCTGGACCAGGGTCTTCGCCCGCGACTCGGTGGCCCGCCGGATGGACTGGCCGATACTGCTGGCGGCCGGCGCGCTGTCGCTGATCGGCACCGTGCTGGTCTACTCGGCCACCCGCAACCGCACCGAGCTGAACCAGGGCGACCCGTACTTCTTCCTCCTGCGCCACCTGCTCAACACCGGCATCGGCCTGGCCCTGATGATCGCCATAGTGTGGATCGGCCACCGCGCGCTGCGCACGGCGGTACCGCTGCTCTACGGCGCCTCCGTCTTCCTGATCCTGCTGGTGCTCACCCCGCTCGGCTCGACCATCAACGGCGCGCACTCCTGGATCAAACTCCCCGGCGGCTTCTCGCTCCAGCCCTCGGAGTTCGTCAAGCTCACCATCATCCTGGGCATGGCGATGCTGCTGGCCACCCGGGTCGACGCGGGCGACAAGCAGTACCCCGATCACCGCACGGTGCTCCAGGCGCTCGGCCTGGCCGTCGTCCCGATGCTGATCGTGATGCTGATGCCCGACCTCGGGTCGGTCATGGTCATGGTCATCATCGTGCTGGGCGTGCTGCTCGCCTCCGGCGCCTCCAACCGCTGGGTGTTCGGCCTGATCGGCGCCGGCACGGTCGGCGCCCTCGCGGTGTGGCAGCTCGGCATCCTGGACGACTACCAGATCAACCGGTTCGCCGCCTTCGCCAACCCCGAGCTGGACCCGGCCGGCGTCGGCTACAACACCAACCAGGCCCGCATCGCCATCGGTTCCGGCGGACTCACCGGCTCCGGCCTCTTCCACGGTTCGCAGACCACCGGCCAGTTCGTCCCCGAGCAGCAGACCGACTTCGTCTTCACGGTGGCCGGCGAGGAGCTGGGTTTCGTCGGCGCCGGACTGATCGTCCTGCTCCTCGGCGTCATCCTGTGGCGCGCCTGCCGCATCGCCCGCGACACCCCCGACCTCTACGGCACCGTCGTGGCCGCCGGGATTGTCGCCTGGTTCGCCTTCCAGTCGTTCGAGAACATCGGGATGACCCTCGGCATCATGCCGGTGACCGGTCTGCCGCTGCCGTTCGTCTCCTACGGCGGCTCGTCGATGTTCTCGGTGTGGATGGCGGTCGGCCTGCTCCAGTCCATCACCGTGCAACGGCCCATGTCGGCGTAGCGGCAGCGATCGGCCGCCAGGGGGTGACCTTCGTCCCGTGCCGGGTACGTACGCCCCATGGCGGACATCAAGCGTGAGATCGAGCGGAAGTACGAGGCCCCCGACGCGGACGGTGACGGCGGTGGCCTTCCCGACCTGACCGGGGTGGCAGGCGTGGCGACCGTCGCCGACCGGGGCGTCGCCCACCTCGACGCCACCTACTACGACACCGCCGACGAGCGCCTCGCCGCCCACGGCATCACCCTGCGCCGCCGCACCGGTGGCTCCGACGCCGGCTGGCACCTCAAACTCCCCGTCGCCCCGGGCGAGCGCGAGGAGATCCACGCCCCGCTCTCCGACACCCTGCCCGACGAACTGGCCGGGCTGGTCCGCTCCCGGGTCCGGGCCGCCGAACTGCTGCCGGTGGTCCGGCTGCGCTCGGACCGCGCCGTGCGCGACCTGCTCGACGCGCGGGGCCGGCTGCTCGCCGAGGTCGGCCTGGACAGCGTGCACGCCGAACGGCTCAGCGGCGGCGTCGGTGACGTCCACTGGACCGAGATCGAGGTGGAGCTGGCCGACGGCGGCGACCCGGCCTTCCTCGACAAGGTCGACAAACGGCTGCGCAAGGCGGGCGTGCGCCCCTCCGCCGCCGCCTCCAAGCTGGCCCGCGCCCTCGCCGAGACCGCCCCGGAGCGCACCCGCGGCCCCGCGCCGGCCGGCCGCAACGACCGGAAGCCGGTGAGCGCCGGTGACCATGTCCTGGCGTACGCGCGGCGGCAGCGGGACGCGATCGTCGACCTCGATCCGGCCGTCCGCCGGGACGCGGCGGACTCCGTGCACAGCATGCGGGTGGCGACCCGCAGGCTGCGCTCCACCCTCAAGTCGTTCGGCGCGGTACTGGACCGGTCCGTCACCGACCCGATCGGGGACGAGCTGAAGTGGCTGGCGGGCGTCCTCGGCGAGGACCGCGACCGCGAGGTGCTGGCCGCCCGGCTGACCGCGGCCCTCGACGAGGTCGGCGAAACCGACCCGGACCTGGTGCACGGCCCGGTCGCCGAGCGGTTCGGCAGCTGGTCCGGCGCCGGGCACAGCGGCGCCCGCGGCCGGATCCTCGGCGTCCTGGACTCCCGCCGCTACCTCACCCTGCTCGACACCCTGGACGCCCTGCTCACCGACCCGCCGCTGCGGAAGGCGGCCGGGAAGCAGCCGCACAAGGTGCTCGCCAAGGCGGTCCGCAAGGACTTCCGCAAGGTCTCCGCCCTGGTCGCACAGGCCCTCCAGACGGACCCCGGCACCGACCGCGACGTGGCGCTGCACGAGGCCCGCAAGAAGACCAAGCGCACCCGGTACGCGGCGGAGGCGGCCGCGGCGTCCCTCGGCAAACCGGCGAAGTCCATGGTCAAGTCCATGAAGTCGCTCCAGACCCTGCTGGGCGAGCACCAGGACGCCGTGATGGCCCGGGTGGCCCTGCGCGAGCTGTCCGCGGTGGCCCACGCGGCCGGGGAGGACACCTTCACCCACGGCCTGCTCCACGAACGCGAACAGCGCCGGGCCGCCGACGTGGAGGCCGCGCTGCCCGCCGCCTGGGACGGCGTCAAGGACGCGGCGACGGGCCTGTGACCCGTCCGGCGTACGGGGAGCCGCCGGGACCGGGTTAGGCTGAATGGTCACCCCTGTCAGTTCACCCCTGGCAGTCCAGTCCAAGTCCAGCTCACGAAGGTGCGCGAGATGCCTGCCGAAGTCGCTGCGGCCGCGGAGTCCGTATTCCCGCAGCTCGAAGCTCTGCTCCCGCATGTGCAGAAGCCGATCCAGTACGTCGGCGGAGAACTCAACTCGACCGTCAAGGACTGGGACTCCTGCGACGTCCGCTGGGCGCTGATGTACCCGGACGCCTACGAGGTCGGGCTGCCCAACCAGGGCGTCATGATCCTCTACGAGGTGCTCAACGAGCAGCAGGGCGTCCTCGCCGAGCGCACCTACAGCGTGTGGCCGGACCTGGAGGACCTGATGCGCGAGCACCGGGTCCCGCAGTTCACCGTCGACAGCCACCGCCCGGTCAGGGCCTTCGACGTCTTCGGCCTGTCCTTCTCCACGGAGCTGGGCTACACCAACATGCTGGCCGCGCTCGACCTGGCCGGCATTCCGCTGGAGGCCAAGGACCGCGGCCTGGACGACCCGATCGTGCTGGCCGGCGGCCACGCGGCCTTCAACCCCGAGCCGATCGCCGACTTCATCGACTGCGCCGTGATCGGCGACGGCGAGCAGGCCGTCCTGGAGATCACCGCGATCGTCCGCGCCTGGAAGGCGGAGGGCCGCCCCGGCGGCCGCGAGGAACTCCTCTTCCGCCTGGCCCGCACCGGCGGCGTCTACGTCCCCGGCTTCTACGACGTCGAGTACCTGGCGGACGGCCGCATCGCCCGCGTCGTACCCAACAGGTCCGGCGTGCCGTGGCGCGTCTCCAAGCACACCGTCATGGACCTCGACGAGTGGCCCTACCCCAAGCAGCCCCTCGTCCCCCTCGCCGAGACCGTGCACGAGCGCATGTCGGTCGAGATCTTCCGCGGCTGCACCCGCGGCTGCCGCTTCTGCCAGGCCGGCATGATCACCCGCCCGGTGCGCGAGCGGTCCATCACCGGCATCGGCGAGATGGTCGACAAGGGCCTGAAGGCGACCGGCTTCGAGGAGGTCGGTCTCCTCTCCCTGTCCTCGGCGGACCACTCGGAGATCGGCGACATCGCCAAGGGCCTGGCCGACCGCTACACCGAGGACAAGATCGGCCTCTCCCTGCCCTCCACCCGGGTCGACGCCTTCAACATCGACCTGGCCAACGAACTGACCCGCAACGGCCGCCGCTCCGGCCTCACCTTCGCCCCCGAGGGCGGCTCGGAGCGCATCCGCAAGGTCATCAACAAGATGGTCTCCGAGGACGACCTGATCCGGACCGTCGCCACCGCCTACGGCAACGGCTGGCGCCAGGTCAAGCTGTACTTCATGTGCGGCCTGCCCACCGAGACCGACGACGACGTCCTCCAGATCGCCGACATGGCGATGAACGTCATCCAGAAGGGCCGCGAGGTCTCCGGCTCCGGCGACATCCGCTGCACGGTCTCCATCGGCGGCTTCGTCCCCAAGCCGCACACCCCCTTCCAGTGGGCCCCGCAGCTCTCCGCCGAGGAGACCGACGCCCGGCTCCAGAAGCTGCGCGACAAGATCCGCGGCGACAAGAAGTACGGCCGCTCCATCGGCTTCCGCTACCACGACGGCAAGCCCGGCATCGTCGAGGGCCTGCTGTCCCGCGGCGACCGCCGCATCGGCGCCGTCATCCGCGCCGTCTACGACGACGGCGGCCGCTTCGACGGCTGGCGCGAACACTTCTCCTACGACCGCTGGATGGCCTGTGCCGACAAGGCCCTGGCCCCCTTCGGCGTGGACGTCGACTGGTACACCACCCGCGAGCGCTCCTACGAGGAGGTCCTGCCCTGGGACCACCTGGACTCGGGCCTCGACAAGGACTGGCTCTGGGAGGACTGGCAGGACGCCCTCGACGAGACGGAGGTCGAGGACTGCCGGTGGACGCCGTGCTTCGACTGCGGGGTGTGCCCGCAGATGGACACCAGCATCCAGATCGGCCCGACCGGCAAGAAGCTGCTGCCGCTGACGGTGAAGTAGCCTGAGCGGCCGGCGGAAACGCGGGCTGAGAGATGAGCGAGCCGCATCGCTGATGCCGCCTGGGGAGCCTTCGGCCGCGCGAGGTCCTCGGTCCCAAAGCCCCTTCGAAATTCAGTGGTCATGTGTGCGGCCCGGGCCGACGCTGTACGTCATGGAACGACCGCAACGTGAGATTCGCGCGACCTACGGATCATCCACGATCACCGTCTACCAGGCGTACAGCCCCTCGCTCGGTCTGCCCGCTGTCCGGGAGGGGAGGTTCCCCGCCGGGTGGAAGCGGGAGCGGATGACCTGGATCAAACCGTCGTTCCTGTGGATGATGTACCGCTGCGGCTGGGGCGCGAAGCCGGGACAGGAGACGGTTCTTGCCGTGGAGATCACGCGTGAGGGCTTCGATTGGGCGTTGCGCAACGCGTGCCTGTCGAGCTACGACCGGGGGCTGCACTCGGACCGCGGTGCCTGGCAGCGGCAACTGAAGCGATCGCCGGCCCGCGTGCAGTGGGACCCCGAGCGGGACCTGCGCTTGCGTGCCCTGCCGTACCGGTCGTTGCAGCTTGGACTCTCTGGCGAAGCTGTGCGGCGTTACGCGGATGAGTGGACGGTGGCCATCCGCGACGTGACGCCACTCGCTCACGAGATCCACGGGCTGGTGAGTGGCGGCGACCCGGAGTCGGCGGCTCGGCTGTTGCCGGGGGAAGCGCCATACCCCGCCGGGGGCGGTCCGCTGGCCCACCTGCGTCTGTGATCCCGCGGTTCGCAGTGTGCCCGTAGAAGGACATCAGCGTCCCGATCGGCCCGACCGGCAAGAAGCCGCTGCCGCTGACGGTGAAGTGACCCGCATCCGCGGCGGCGGGTTCCGCGTCTGTTCCGGTATGGATCTCGAGAAGCCGCTTGCCGGGGACGTACGCGATGTGGTGCCCGCGGGGGAGCGGTCCCCTGACGGGTGCCTTGCCGTCGCGGTGCGTATTCCGGTGCGGATCGTGGTGTTCGTGCTGGTGCTGCCCGTGCGGATGGTCTGGGACGCGCTGGTGGCCGCCGAGCGGTTCCTGGAGCGTACGGTCTGGCGGCCGCTCGGGCGGGCGGTGGTGTGGCTGTTGCGGGCGGTGCTGGTGTGGCCGTTCGTGGGGCTGTGGCGGTATGCCGTCGTGCCGGTGGCGAAGGCCGTCGGGTGGCTCGGGTACTGGCTGCTGGTCCGGCCCGCCCAGTGGGTGTACCGGTGGGTGCTGACGCCGGTCGGACGCGCGCTGCTGTGGGTGCTCGTGCCGGTCGGCAACGGGCTGTGGGCCGCCGTGGTGTGGCTGGCGCGGTACCTGGTCGTCGTCCCGGGCGGCTGGTTGTACCGGTGGCTCCTCGCCCCGGTCGGGCGCGCGCTCGCCCGGTGCGGCAGGGCAGTGGCGTGGTGTGTGGGGAAGGCCGTGGCCGGGATCGGCCTGGTGCTGTACTGGACGGTCCGGGTGCTGCTGGTGCTGCCGGCCGGCGCGGTGTGGCGGTGGGTACTGGTGCCGGTCGGGCGGGTGCTCGCCGTGCTCGGCCGGGAGGTGTGGGCCGCCCTCGGCCATGCCTGGCGGGTCGCGGGATACGTCTCGGTGGCGGTGGGGCGGTTCCTCGGCACGGTCTTGCGGTGGGTCCTCGTGGAGCCGGTGCGCTGGGTGTACCGGACGGTGCTGACGCCCGTGGGGCACGTGGTGCGGGACCTCGTGCTGCGACCGGCCGCGCAGGCGGCGCGCGGGACCGGGCGGGCGGTGCGGCAGGCATTCGCCGCCGCCCGGGACTCGGCGCGGGCGGTCCGGGCCGATGTGCGGCGGGCGCTGTTCGGGGCGGCGCGGCCGCGCCGGGAGCCGGAGCCGGTCCCGGTGGCGGACCGGCGGGAACCTTCCGGCGCCGAGGCACGTACTCTTGGTAGCAGTACGACCGCTCTCACGAAGGACTGAACGACACTGGGCAAGCGACAGCCCGAAGGCCCGCCGCCGGTACCCGCGGTGCAGCGCATCCGACTGCGCTACACCAAGCGCGGCCGCCTCCGGTTCACCAGCCACCGTGACTTCCAGCGCGCCTTCGAGCGTGCGCTGCGCCGCGCCGAGGTGCCGATGGCGTACTCGGCGGGGTTCACCCCGCACCCGAAGGTGTCGTACGCCAATGCCGCACCCACCGGCACGGGCAGTGAGGCGGAGTACCTGGAGATCGCGCTCACTTCGGCGCGCGACCCGGAGCAGCTGAGAACCCTCCTCGACGCGTCCATGCCCACCGGGCTGGACATCGTCGAGGCGGTCGAGGCCCGGACCTCCGGGCTCGCCGACCGGCTGACGGCTTCCGAGTGGGAGCTGCGGCTGGACGGGGTGGACCCGGCGGACGCCGGCCGCGCGGTCGAGGCCTTCAACGAGGCCCCGGCCGTCGAGGTCCAGCGCCGCACCAAGAACGGTGTCCGCACCTTCGACGCCCGCTCCGCCGTCGTCTGCCTGGAGAGCGCCCAGACGCACGGATCACCGGCTGATAGGCCGAGTGACCAGCCCTGTGCGATACTGCGGCTGGTTGTTCGGCACGTGACGCCTGCCGTGCGACCCGACGACGTCCTGTCCGGTCTCCGCGCCGTGGCCGACCTGGCGCCGCCGGTCCCCGTAGCGGTGACCAGGCTGGCGCAGGGGCTGCTCGATGAAGAGACCGGCACGGTGACCGACCCGCTCGCGCCCGACCGCGAGGCAGTAGCGACCGAGCCGCAGACGGCCGCCGCGACTGCCGCCGCGACGGCGCCGGCGTAAGGAAGGTCCCGCGAAGGGACGGACGTCGTAAGCGCCGCCGTCGAACTCGGGAGCCACCTGGGTCGGGCAGCGCCACCGACCACAAGACTTTCGCCAGGCCGTACGCGACAAGGTTGTACGGAACCGGTGAGACAGGACACAGCGAGCTCCCGAGCGGCGCCCGCGCCCCGGACGGCGGCATCCGCGCAGCGCGCGAGCCGCGGACGTCACCGGTGGCCGACGAGATCGGCACCGGACCAGGCGCGGCGCCCGGGAGCCTGACGGGAGATACGCCCGCATGCTCGAACCGACCGAGACCACGGAGCCGATGAACGGCTCCGAATCCGACAACACCCCCAGCGACACCCTGCCGCCGCGCCGCCGGCGCCGGGCCGCGTCCCGGCCGGCGGGTCCGCCGACCGGTGCCTCCGGTGCGCCGGCGGAGACGGTGGAACCAGCCGTTCCCGCCGCCGACCCGGAGGACGTCGTCGAGATCGTCGACGAGACGGACACCGTGACCGACGAGACGGACACCGCGACCGACGAGGTGCCGCCCGCCGAGAAGCCGGCGGAGGAGTCCGCCGCCCGGCCGCGGCGCCGCGCCGTGCGGCGCGCCTCCTGTTGGTCTGCATGGCGCTGGTGGTGTGGCCCTGGCGTCCTGGGGCGCTGTGGGAGAGCGAGAGCACGGTGACGCAGGGGTCGAGCAGGCCCATC
>NZ_JBFAAP010000021.1:110857-119948 GCF_040639815.1 Streptomyces sp. NPDC023723 | reverse complement strand
CCGACGTAGTCCACGCACAGGTCCAGCATGTGCGCGCCCTCGCGGATCTGGTCCCGGGCCATCTCCACACAGTCGTCCCAGCGGGCCTCCAGCATGGCTTCGCGGAACTTCTTCGACCCGTTCGCGTTGGTCCGCTCGCCGATGGCCAGGTAGGAGGTGTCCTGGCGGAACGGGACCGACTGGTACAGGGAGGCGGCGCCCGGCTCGGGCTGGGGGTCGCGCTCGGTGGGGACGGCGCCGCGGACGCGTTCGACGACCTGGCGCAGGTGCTCCGGGGTCGTGCCGCAACAGCCGCCGACCAGCGACAGACCGTACTCACGGACGAACGTCTCCTGCGCGTCCGCCAGCTCGGAGGCGCCCAGCGGGTAGTGCGCGCCGTCCTTGCCGAGGACCGGCAGACCGGCGTTGGGCATGCAGGACAGCGGGATGCGGGAGTGCCGGGCCAAGAAGCGCAGGTGCTCGCTCATCTCGGCCGGACCGGTCGCGCAGTTCAGGCCGATCATGTCGATGCCGAGCGGCTCGAGGGCGGTCAGCGCCGCGCCGATCTCCGAGCCGAGCAGCATCGTGCCGGTCGTCTCGACGGTGACCGACACGATCACCGGCAGGTCGAGGCCGAGCGCGTCCAGGGCGCGCCGGGCGCCGAGCACGGACGCCTTGGTCTGGAGCAGGTCCTGGGTGGTCTCCACCAGCAGCGCGTCCGCGCCGCCCGCGACCAGGCCCTCGGCGTTCCGCTGATAGGCGTCGCGCAGTACGCCGTACGGGGCATGGCCGAGGGTGGGCAGCTTGGTGCCGGGCCCCATGGAGCCGAGCACCCAGCGCTGCCGGCCGTCCTTCGCGGCGAACTCGTCGGCCACCTCACGGGCCACCCGGGCACCCGCCTCGGACAGCTCGTGCACCCGGTGCGCGATGTCGTACTCACCGAGCGCCGAGTGATTGGCGCCGAAGGTGTTGGTCTCCACGCAGTCCACACCGACCGCGAAATACTCCTCGTGAACGGAGCGGACGATGTCGGGCCGGGTCACGCTCAGCACCTCGTTGCAGCCCTCCAGCTGCTGGAAGTCGTCCAGCGTGGGGTTCTGCGCCTGGAGCATGGTGCCCATCGCACCGTCGGCGACCACCACACGGGTGGCGAGCGCCTCGCGCAGGGCGGTGACACGGGTCCGGGTGTCGGCGGACGGGGTGGACGGCGACGAGGCCATGTACGGGCTCCCTAGGATGCGACGGCTGTCGGCTTTGCGGCTTCCCGGGGTCATCGGTACACAACACACCGGGAGGGCGCACGCCGCCAGGGTAGCCGGGTGACGGGCCCCGCGGTCAGGGCGTCCACGGGACGGACGAGGATGAGACGGGGCACCGGCCGGCCCGGGCGGGGGCGGCACGGCGGAGCCCGGGGTGGCCGAAGAGTGCCACAGTTGCCCACCGGCCATTGGCGGGAGGTCGGCATGGACCGGTAGTGTTCGGCATTGCCGAACAGTGGAAGTGACGTCGCGCGTCGACGGTAGGACGGGACGGAGGCGGGACGGCGATGGCACGGAACATCCAGTCGCTCGAACGGGCGGCCGCGATGCTGCGACTGCTCGCGGGCGGCGAACGACGGCTCGGCCTCTCCGACATCGCCTCGTCGCTGGGCCTGGCCAAGGGCACCGCCCACGGCATACTGCGCACCCTCCAGGCGGAGGGCTTCGTCGAGCAGGACACCGCCTCCGGGCGCTACCAGCTGGGCGCCGAGCTGCTGCGCCTGGGCACCACCTATCTCGACGTGCACGAGCTGCGGGCCCGCGCCCTGGTATGGACCGACGACCTGGCCCGCTCCAGCGGCGAGAGCGTCCATCTGGGCGTGCTGCACCAGCGGGGCGTGCTGATCGTGCACCACGTCTTCCGGCCCGACGACAGCCGGCAGGTGCTGGAGATCGGCGCCATGCAGCCGCTGCACTCCACGGCGCTGGGCAAGGTGCTCTCCGCCTACGACCCGGTCGCGCACAGCGAGGCGCTGGAGACCGAGCGCCGGGCCTTCACCGACCGCACCGTCTGCGCACCGGACGCCTTCGAGCACGTACTGGACCTCACCCGCGCGCGGGGCTACGCGGCGGATGTCGAGGAGACCTGGGAGGGCGTCGCCTCGATCGCCGCCCCCATCCACGACCGGCGGCGGATGCCGGTCGGCTCGGTCGGCATCACGGGGGCCGTGGAGCGGCTCTGCCAGGAGGGCGAGCTGCGCCCCGAGCTGATCGCGGCGGTGCGGGACTGCGCCCGCGCGGTCTCCCGGGATCTGGGCGCCGGACGTTTCTGACCCCGTCGCGGCGGGCGGCACCGGGGCGCCGAGGGCGGCGTCCCGGCTTCGGGCATGCCCGGGACCAGCCAAAACACGGCGATACATCACCGTAGTGCGACAGACCTCGCCAAAGTTTGATCAGCGGACCGATCGGTATCAATCGTGTTTTGGACAATAGAGCTCTTGACGCGCGTGCGATATCGGGATGAGACTCCGTCCATCGGTCGGCATTGTCGAACACCTACCGGCATCACGCGATAGAGTGGACGACCTCAGGGCCGACTTCCCTGGACGAAGGACAAAGGAGTCGCGGGTGTCCAGCTCCGACATCTTCATCGGCGAGACCATCGGTACCGCCATACTCATTCTGCTCGGCGGCGGCGTCTGCGCCGCCGTCACACTCAAGAAGTCGAAGGCGCAGAACGCCGGCTGGGTGGCCATCGCCCTCGGCTGGGGCTTCGCCGTCATGGTGGGGGCCTACATCTCCACCCCGCTCTCCGGTGCCCACCTGAACCCGGCGGTCACGCTGGCCCTGGCGATCAAGGACGGCAACTGGGGCGACGTCCCGGTCTACTGGGGCGGCCAGATCCTCGGCGCCCTGATCGGCGCCACCCTGGTGTGGCTCGCCTACTACGGCCAGTTCCACGCCCACCTCACCGACAAGGAGATCGTCGGCGGTCCGGGCGCCCAGGACACCACGGCCAAGTCGGTGGAGGCCCAGGAGAAGGGCGCGGGCCCGGTACTCGGCGTCTTCTCCACCGGCCCGGAGATCCGCAACACGTGGCAGAACCTGGCCACCGAGATCATCGGCACCTTCGTGCTGATCCTCGCCATCATGACCCAGGGCCTGAACCAGGACGGTGACGGTCTCGGCGCGCTCGGCGTCCTGATCACCTCGTTCGTGGTGGTCGCCATCGGCCTCTCGCTCGGCGGCCCGACCGGATACGCCATCAACCCGGCCCGCGACCTCGGCCCGCGCATCGTGCACGCCCTGCTGCCGCTGCCCAACAAGGGCGGCTCCGACTGGAGCTACGCCTGGATCCCGGTGGCCGGACCGCTGATCGGCGCCGCCATCGCCGCGGGCGTCTACAACGTCGCCTTCGCGTAAGCCGCGCCGAACCCCACCGCCACCACCACGGACCCCAGGAGCAACAGTGAGCGACACCCACACCACCGGCCCCTTCATCGCCGCGATCGACCAGGGCACCACCTCCTCCCGCTGCATCGTCTTCGACCGCGACGGCCGCATCGTCTCCGTCGACCAGAAGGAGCACGAGCAGATCTTCCCCAAGCCGGGCTGGGTCGAGCACGACGCGAACGAGATCTGGCGCAACGTCCAGGAGGTCGTCGCCGGCGCCGTCCAGAAGGCCGGCATCACCCGCGACGACATCAAGGCCATCGGCATCACCAACCAACGCGAGACCACCCTGGTCTGGGACAAGCACACCGGTGAGCCCGTCCACAACGCCATCGTCTGGCAGGACACCCGCACCGACGCCCTCTGCCGGGAGCTGGGCCGCAACGTCGGCCAGGACCGCTTCCGCCGCGAGACCGGCCTCCCGCTGGCCTCCTACTTCGCCGGCCCCAAGGCCCGCTGGCTGCTGGACAACGTCGACGGCCTGCGCGAGCGCGCCGAGGCCGGCGACCTGCTCTTCGGCACCATGGACAGCTGGGTCATCTGGAACCTGACCGGCGGCGTCGACGGCGGCAGGCACGTCACCGACGTCACCAACGCCTCCCGCACCCTGCTGATGAACCTGCGCAAGCGGGAGTGGGACGAGAAGATCTGCGAGTCCATCGGCGTGCCGCCGCAGATGCTCCCCGAGATCCGCTCCTCCGCCGAGGTGTACGGCGAGATCAAGGGCGGAAAGCTCGGCGAGCTGCTCGGCGGCATCCCGGTCGCCTCCGCGCTCGGCGACCAGCAGGCGGCCCTGTTCGGGCAGACCTGTTTCGACGAGGGCGAGACCAAGTCGACGTACGGCACCGGCACCTTCATGCTGATGAACACCGGCGACAAGGTCATCAACTCCTACAGCGGCCTGGTGACCACCGTCGGCTACCAGATCGGCGACCAGCAGCCGGTCTACGCCCTGGAGGGCTCCATCGCCGTCACCGGTTCGCTGGTGCAGTGGATGCGCGACCAGATGGGCCTGATCTCCACCGCCGCCGAGATCGAGACGCTGGCCATGCAGGTCGAGGACAACGGCGGCGCCTACTTCGTACCGGCCTTCTCCGGCCTGTTCGCCCCGTACTGGCGCTCCGACGCCCGCGGGGTGATCGCCGGCCTGACCCGGTACGTCACCAAGGCGCACCTCGCGCGCGCCGTCCTGGAGGCCACCGCCTGGCAGACGCGGGAGATCGCGGACGCCATGACGAAGGACTCCGGGGTGGAGCTGACCACCCTCAAGGTCGACGGTGGCATGACCTCCAACAACCTGCTGATGCAGACCCTCGCCGACTTCCTGGACGCGCCCGTGGTGCGCCCGATGGTCGCCGAGACCACCTGCCTCGGCGCCGCCTACGCCGCCGGCCTGGCCGTCGGCTTCTGGAACAGCACCGACGACCTGCGCGCCAACTGGCGGCGGGCCGCCGAGTGGACCCCCCGCATGGACGCGGACACCCGCGACCGCGAGTACAAGAGCTGGCTCAAGGCCGTCGAGCGGACCATGGGCTGGCTCGAGGACGAGGAGTAAGAACCGCAATGACCACTCAGTCCACCCTGACGTCCGTACCTGCCCTGGGGACGCACCCGGCCGCCGGCTCGAACCCGAGCCGGGCCGAGACCCGGGAGCAGCTCTCCCAGGCGTCGTACGACCTTCTCGTCATCGGCGGCGGCATCCTCGGCATCTCCACCGCCTGGCACGCCGCGCAGTCCGGCCTCAGGGTGGCCCTGGTCGACGCCGGCGACTTCGCCGGCGCCACCTCCTCCGCCTCCTCCAAGCTGCTCCACGGCGGTCTGCGTTACCTGCAGACCGGCGCGGTGAAGCTGGTGGCGGAGAACCACTTCGAGCGCCGCGCGGTCTCCCGCCAGGTCGCCCCGCACCTGGCCAACCCGCTCACCTTCTACCTGCCCGTGTACAAGGGCGGGCCGCACGGCGCGGCCAAGCTCGGCGCCGGTGTCTTCGCTTACTCGGCGCTGTCCGCGTTCGGCGACGGCGTCGGCCACCTGCTCTCCCCGGCCAAGGCCCAGCAGGACGTGCCCGAGCTGCGCACCGAGAACCTGAAGGCCGTGGCCGTCTACGGCGACGACCAGATGAACGACGCCCGGATGGCGCTGATGACGGTCCGCGCGGCCGTCGACGCGGGCGCGGTGGTGCTCAACCACGCCGCGGTGTCCGGGCTGCGCTTCACCAAGGGCCGGGTGACCGGCGCCGAGCTGACCGACCGGCTGACCGGTGACGAGTTCGGCGTCAACGCCCGCCTGGTGCTCAACGCCACCGGCCCCTGGGTCGACCACCTGCGCAAGCTGGAGGACCCGGGCGCGGCGCCCTCCATCCGGCTGTCCAAGGGCGCGCACCTGGTGCTGAAGCGCACCTCGCACTGGAAGGCGGCGCTGGCCACCCCGATCGACAAGTACCGGATCACCTTCGCCCTCCCCTGGGAGGACATGCTGCTGCTCGGCACCACCGACGAGGAGTACGAGGGCGATCCGGCGGACGTCGCCGTCAACGACAAGGACATAGCCCAGATCCTGGACGAGGCGGCGTTCTCCGTCCGGGACCAGCAGCTCGACCGCGACCTCATCACGTACGCCTTCGCGGGCCTCAGGGTGCTGCCGGGCGGGCCCGGGAGCACGGCCAAGGCCAAGCGCGAGACGGTCGTCACCGAGGGCCGGGGCGGGATGCTGTCGGTGGCCGGCGGCAAGTGGACCACCTTCCGGCACATCGGCCGCACCGTCATGCAGAAGCTGGAGGCGCTGCCGGGCCACCCCCTCGGCGACGACTTCGAACCGGTCTCCTCGCTGCCGAAGAAGCTGCCGCTGCCGGGCGTCGCCAACCCCCGCGCGATCGCCCACCGGCTGCTGGTGGACGGTCCGGCGCCGGGCCCGCGGATGGCCGCCGACACCGCCAAGCACCTGGCGACGCACTACGGTTCGCTGGCCCTGGACATCGCCCGGCTGGCCAACGAGAGCCCGGAGCTGGCCGAGCGGGTGCACCCGGACGCGCCGGAGATCTGGGCGCAGGTGGTCTGGGCCCGGGACCACGAGTGGGCCGAGACGGCGGACGACGTGCTGCGCCGCCGCACCACGCTGACCATCCGCGGCCTGGCCACCGACGAGGTCCGCGGCAAGGTGCGGGACCTGCTCGACAAGAAGTAGGCGCACCCGCCGGGCGGCGACCCCGCGCCCTTCGGGGCCGGGGTCGCCGCCTCTCGTGTCGGTGCCCCCATAATGGCCTGATACATCGGATGTCTGAGGGGCGTCCGGCAGAGGCAGGAGGCCGAGCGTGGCAGTCACCGACGAGGCGATCGAGAAGATCAAGGGCATGATCGTCTCCGGCGCGCTGCGCCCCGGCGACCGGCTGCCCAAGGAGAGCCGGCTCGCCGACGAACTCGGGCTGTCCCGCAACTCCCTGCGCGAGGCGGTCCGGGCCCTGTCCCTGATCCGCATCCTGGACGTGCGGCAGGGCGACGGCACCTATGTGACCAGCCTGGATCCGCAACTCCTGCTGGAGGCGCTGAGCTTCGTGGTCGACTTCCACCGCGACGACACGGTGCTGGAGTTCCTCGCCGTCCGCCGCATCCTGGAGCCGGCCGCGACCGCGATGGCGGCGGCCTCGATCAGCACGGCGGAACTGGACGCGCTCGACGCCCAGTTGGACGCGCTCGGCGCCGAACCCTCGGTGGAGCGGCTGGTCGCCTGCGATCTGGAGTTCCACCGGGGCATCGTGCGCGGCTCCGGCAACACGGTGCTGTGTTCCCTGCTCGACGGTCTGTCCGGGCCGACCACCCGGGCCCGGGTGTGGCGCGGTCTGACCCAGGAGGACGCGGTCGGCCGCACCCTGCGCGAGCACCGCGCGATCCTCGCCGCGCTGCGCGACCGGGACGCGGAGGCGGCCCGTTCCTGGGCGACCGTGCACATCGCGTCGGTGGAGCAGTGGTTGCGCGCGAGCCTGTGACTGTGCCCGGTGGCTCCAGCCTGTGATCGCCCGCGCGTGTCCGACCCCGGGGAACGGGGCAGTGATCCGTTCACTCCCCCGTGCAAGGGGGCTGCGGGCGCCCCCGCCGCACGCCGTAAGGTTGGGTCGTTAAGCGAGGGCACGTCGGAAGGAGGCGCTGGGTGATCGAGCTCGAGGGGGTTCCCGAGCTGATCGACCCGGTCATGGTGGCCGCGTTCGAGGGCTGGAACGACGCCGGCGACGCCGCCTCCACCGCGGTCGCGCATCTGGACCGGGAGTGGAAGGGCGAGGTCTTCGCGGCGCTGGACGCCGAGGACTACTACGACTTCCAGGTGAACCGGCCCACGGTGTTCCTGGAGGCCGGGGTCCGCAAGATCACCTGGCCGACGACGAGACTGTCCGTGGTCCGGGTCGGCGGTGACAAGCCGCGCGACCTGGTGCTGGTCCGCGGCATCGAACCGTCCATGCGCTGGCGGTCGTTCTGCAACGAGCTGCTGGGCTTCGCCCATGAGCTGGGCGTCGAGCTGGTGGTGGTCCTGGGCGCCCTGCTCGGTGACACCCCGCACACCCGTCCGGTCCCGATCAGCGGCACCACGTCCGACGCCGACCTGGCCCGCCGGATGGACCTG
This sequence comes from Streptomyces sp. NPDC023723, assembly GCF_040639815.1. Taxonomy (NCBI): domain Bacteria; kingdom Bacillati; phylum Actinomycetota; class Actinomycetes; order Kitasatosporales; family Streptomycetaceae; genus Streptomyces; species Streptomyces sp. NPDC023723. Next base: position 111,930 of record NZ_JBFAAP010000021.1, on the reverse strand, counting down.
GAGGAGACCAAGTACGAGGGTCCCACGGGCATCGTCGGGATCCTCCAGGAGGCGTGCACGCACGCGGGCGTGCCGGCCGTGTCGCTGTGGGCGGCGGTGCCGCACTACGTGTCGCAGCCGCCCAACCCGAAGGCGACGCTGGCTCTGCTGAACCGGCTGGAGGACCTGATCGACGTCCGCATCCCGCTGGGTGAGCTGCCCGAGGACGCGCGGGCCTGGCAGGTGGGCGTGGACCAGTTGGCCGCCGAGGACAGCGAGGTCGCGGAGTACGTGCAGACGCTGGAGGAGGCCCGGGACACCGCGGAGCTGCCGGAGGCGTCGGGCGAGGCGATCGCCCGCGAGTTCGAGCGGTATCTGCGGCGGCGGGACGGCGGACCGGGCGGCCACGCGACGGCGGACGGCGGCGAGATCCCGCCCGGCCCGCCGTTCCGCCGGGACGGTCCGGGCGGCCGTCCTCGGCCGCCGAAGCCGCCGAAGACCGGCGGTGACGACGAGGAATCCTCGGAGGAGTGAGGCGGGGAGGGGGGCTCGTCCGAGCCCTCCTCCCCCGTTGGGGGCAGTGCGCGGCGCGCCGGGCCGGCCGTCCGTCGCACGCCGGTGCCGCACCGGCTCACCCTCGACCAGCCGGCCCATCGGTCGGTCCGCGGGGCCGACGCTGGGATGCCCGGCGCCGAGCCCCACGACCACGCCACGGTTGATGTGCCGGGCTCGCCCGGTGGCCGTCGCCGTCGGCCGGCGAGCCGAAGCAGGCATACGGAGCACGCCCGACGGTGACGCCCCTGGGCCGGAACCCGGTGGGGAACGGACCCCGGGGCCAGTGGCCCTGGCGTGGCGGTGCCGCCCGGCCAGGGCTGTCCCGGTGCCGGCGGCGCCGGTGAGCAGGAGGCCGGTCGGGTGTCACGGGCGCGACGGGCTCAGGAGCATTCGGTAGGTGCCAGGGGGCGTCCTGCCGCGTGCGGACCGGCCGTCGCGCGGGCCAGCCCTGCGGACCGGCCACCGCCCGGACCGGCCACCACACGAGCCAGCCCCGCGCGGACCAGCCACCGCACAAGCCAGCCCCGCGCGGACCAGCC
>NZ_JBFAAP010000021.1:78030-110761 GCF_040639815.1 Streptomyces sp. NPDC023723 | reverse complement strand
TGCCACCGCACAAGCCAGCCCCACACGGACCAGCCACCGCACAAGCCAGCCCCACACGGACCAGCCACCGCACAAGCCAGCCCCACACGGACCAGCCACCGCACAAGCCAGCCCCACACGGACCAGCCGCCGCGCGAGCCAGCCGTCGCGCAGGCCGGTCGGCGGCGGGGAAACACCGCCCAGTACATGAGCGAGGGCTTCCGCAAGGGGTCGGTCGCGGAAGCCCTCGGGTCACTGCTCGCGCGCTACAGGGCGACGCCCAGCAGCGCGTCCACCGCGCGGGAGACGACGCCGGGGGCGCCGGTGTCCGTGCCGCCGGACTCCTGCTGGCGCGCGGCCCAGCGGTCCACCGCGGCCAGCGCGGCCGGCGAGTCCAGGTCGCCGGCGAGAGCCTCGCGCAGCTCCTCGACGAGCGGCTCGGCGGGCGGGCCGTCGGGCCGGGAGACGGCGGCCCGCCAGCGCTCCAGGCGGGCCTCGGCGTCCCGCAGCACCTGGTCGGTCCACTCCCAGTCGGACCGGTAGTGGTGGGCGAGCAGCGTGAGCCGGATGGCGGCCGGGTCGACGCCGTCGCGGCGCAGCTGGGAGACGAAGACCAGGTTGCCCTTGGACTTGGACATCTTCTCGCCGTCCAGGCCGACCATGCCGGCGTGCACGTACGCCTTGGCCATCGGGAACTCGCCGGTGAGCACCTGGGCGTGCGAGGCGCCCATCTCGTGGTGCGGGAAGGCGAGGTCGGAGCCGCCGCCCTGGACGTCGAAGCCCATGCCGAGGTGGTCCAGGGCGATGGCGACGCACTCGATGTGCCAGCCGGGCCGGCCGCGGCCCAGCGAGCCGCCGTCCCAGCTGGGCTCGCCGTCGCGGGCCGCCATCCACAGCATCGGGTCGAGGGGGTTCTTCTTGCCCGGCCGGTCCGGGTCGCCGCCGCGTTCGGCGGAAAGCAGCCGCATCGCCTCGGCGTCCAGGTGGGAGACCTGGCCGAAATGCGGGTCGGACTCGACGGAGAAGTAGACGTCCCCCTCGAGTTCGTAGGCGGCGCCCGCGTCGCGGAGCCGCTCGACCAGCGGGACGATGCCCGGTATGGCCTCCACCGCGCCTATGTAGTGCCGCGGCGGGAGCATCCGCAGGGCCGTCATGTCCTCGCGGAAGAGGGCGGTCTCCTGCTCGGCGAGGGCGGTCCAGTCGACGCCGTCCCGGACGGCCCGCTCCAGGAGGGGGTCGTCGACGTCGGTGACGTTCTGGACGTAGTGAACCTGCCGCTTGGTGTCCAGCCACACGCGCTGAACGAGGTCGAACGCGTTGTACGTCGCCGCGTGCCCCATGTGGGTGGCGTCGTACGGCGTGATGCCGCAGACGTAGATACGGGCGACGGGACCGGGGTCGAGGGTGACCGGACCGCCGGTCGCGGTGTCGTGAATCCTCAGGTCGCGGCCCTGACCAGGCAGGGCGGGGACCTCGGAAGCGGGCCAGGCATGCATGACACGAGCGTAACCGGACGGATGTTCCGTACACGAACCGGACGGCGGCAGGATGACCGGTTAGGCGTTCTTGCCGATCACCGCCGGATGTGCTGCCAGGGCCTGGGGCCCTAGACCGGCGGCCAGGGAATGGCCGGCCACTCGCCGCCCGGCTCGGGATGGGTCCCGGCGGTCAGCAGCGCGTCGACCCGGGCGCGCGCGGCCTCGGTCTCGGCCGGTGTGATCAGTTCGGCCAGCCGGGTGGCCAGGCTCCCGCCGTCCTTGAGCGCCTCCCGCAGGGCGCCGAGCACCGCCCGGGCCTCCTCGGTCAGCGGCTCCCCCGCCCAGCCCCACAGCAGGGTGCGCAGCTTGTCCTCGGCGTGGAAGGTGACGCCGTGGTCGATGCCGTAGAGCCGGCCGCCGGCGGGCAGCAGGTGGCCGCCCTTGCGGTCGGCGTTGTTGATCACCGCGTCCAGGACGGCCAGCCGCCGCAGCCGCGGGTCGTCGGCGTGCACCAGCAGGGCGGTCTTCCCGTCGCCGACCTCGGCGAGGCCGATGGCCTTCCAGCCGGGCTCCGGTTCCTCGGCGTCCACCAGGGCGAGCAGTTCGGTGTCCGGGGCCGCCTCGATCCACTGCTGGACCATGCCCTCGCCGTACGGCCCGTCGCGCAGCACGGTCACCGGCACCAGGCCCCAGCCGGTCGCCTCGGAGACCTGGTACGCGGCGACCTCGCGCTGGGCGAGGGTCCCGTCGGGGAAGTCCCACAGCGGCTGTTCACCGGCCACCGGCTTGTAGACGCAGGCGGCCTCGCGGCCCTCGTGGGTGACCGTGCAGTACAGCGCCGCGTTGGAGGCGCCGCGAATACGGCCGCGGACGGTCAGCTCGCCGTGGGTGAGCAGGTCGACGGCCACCGGATCGGTGGTCACGCTCCGCGGCGGTATCCGTTCTGGCGCGGACATACGTGTCCTTCCGGGTCGAGCGGGAGGCTGCACAGCGGGCACGGCGGCCGCCCGGCGTTGACGACGTCGAGGGCGCGCTTGGCGAAGGCCCTGGCCTGCGCGCCGGTGAGCCGGACCCGCAGCATCGGGGGGCCGTTCTCCTCGTCCTGGAGAAGCCTTTCCTCGGCTTCGGCGAGGTCCTCCTCCGACTCCGCGTCCAGCTCCACCAGGGCCTGCGCCTCGACGATCATGCACTGGTCGTCGCCGTCCCAGGCCAGCGCCATGGTGCCGACCCGGAACTCCTCCTCCACCGGGGCGTCCAGCGGGGCGGTGTCGGCGGGCTCGGCGGGCGCCATCGCGGGGACGGCGGCGATGCCGCCGCTGCGCCGGACCACCTCGTCGAGCAGCTCGTCCATGCGTTCGGCGAGCGCGGCGACCTGGGTCTTCTCCAGGGCCACGCTGGTCACCCGGGGGCCGGCGGTGGCCTGGAGGAAGAACGTACGGCGCCCGGGCAGTCCGACCGTGCCGGCCACGAAGCGGTCCGGCTGGTCGTAGAGGAACACCTGACGGGACACGTCCTGTCTCCATGGGAATTCGGGGGTGGCTACTGCTGGGACCGCTTCACCCTACTGCGGCCGACGATCACGGTGCGCCCGCGCCGCCCCCGACCGTCGCGTCGCCGCCCGGCGGCGCCTCGGGGGGCGCCAGCGAGGTGAGGTCGCCGGTGTCGCCGAGCCTCACCAGGAAGGGCCGCAGCCGGGTGTAGCGGATCGCCGTGACGGAACACGGGTCCACGTGGATGCGCTGGAAGAGGTCCAGATGGAGGCCGAGGGCGTCCGCGACGAGCGACTTGATGATGTCGCCGTGGGAGCACATCAGATAGACGGCGTTCGGCCCGTGGTCGCGCTCCACCCGCGCGTTCCACTCGCGGACCGCCTCGGCCGCGCGGGTCTGCATGGCGCGCATCGACTCGCCGCCGGGGAAGGCCGCCGCGGACGGGTGCGCCTGCACGACCTCCATCAGCGGCTCGTCGTTCAGCTCGGCGAGCTTGCGGCCGGACCAGTCGCCGTAGTGGCACTCGCCGATCCGCTCGTCGGTGTGCACGCGCAGCTCGGGCCGGGCGGCCAGCAGCGGCCGGATGGTCTCCTGGCAGCGTTGCAGCGGGCTGGTGACGGCCTCGGCGAGGGGGAGCGCGGCGAGCCGCGCGGGCAGGGCGGCGGCCTGGGCGGCACCGCGTTCGTCGAGGGCGACGCCCGGCGTCCAGCCGGCCAGCAGCCCCTCGGTGTTGGCGGTGGAACGTCCGTGCCTGACCAGGATCAGCGTGGGCATGCGCCAAGGGTAGGCGTACTGCACCGGGCACCGACGTCCGGGCGAGGGGAGAATGGGTTCGGTGATCGTCGACTGTGCCATCTACCGGGACGGGCACCGCACCGAGGGCCCGGCGGACTTCTCCGACGCGCTGGACCAGGCGCGGTCCGCGGGCGGCTTCGTGTGGATCGGGCTGCACGAGCCGACGGAGGAGGAGTTCGAGCACGTCACCCGGGAGTTCGGGCTGCACCCGCTGGCCGTGGAGGACGCCCTGAAGGCGCACCAGCGGCCCAAGCTGGAGGTGTACGACGACTCGCTCTTCGTGGTGGTCAAACCGGTGGTCTACGAGCCGGAGGGCGACACCGTCTCCTCCGGCGAGGTCATGATCTTCCTCGGCGACGCCTTCGTGGTGGTGGTCCGGCACGGCGAGGGCGCCGCGCTGAAGGCGGTCCGGCAGCGGCTGGAGCACGAACCCGCGCTGCTCAACAAGGGCCCGACCTCGGTGCTGTACGCGATCGCCGACGCCGCCGTCGACCACTACCTGGAGGTGGCCACCGAACTCCAGACCGACCTGGAGGAGCTGGAGGCGGAGGTGTTCTCGCCGGACAGCGGCGGCTCGCGGAACACGGCGTCGCGGATCTACACCTTCAAGCGGCAGGTCCTGGAGTTCCGCCGGGCGACCGGCCCGCTGGCGCTGCCGCTGACCCGGCTGGCGGGCACCGGCTCCTTCGGCGCGCCGGTGCCGTTCGTCAACGACCAGGCGCGGCCGTTCTTCCGGGACGTGCAGGACCACATCCTGCGGGTGAACGAGTCGGTGGACGGCCTGGACCGCCTGGTCTCGGACATCCTGTCGGCGCACCTGGCGCAGATGAGCGTCCGGCAGAACGACGACATGCGGAAGATCTCCGCGTGGGCGGCGATGGCCGCGGTCCCCACCATGATCGCCGGGGTCTACGGCATGAACTTCGAGCACATGCCCGAGCTGCGCTGGGTGTGGGCGTATCCGGCGGTGATCGCGCTCATGGCCGCCCTGGAGGTGCTGCTGTACCGGACGTTCAAGCACCGGGGCTGGCTCTAGCGGTCCTGCCGCGGTCAGGCGGGCGCGGGGGTCGCCGGGCCGCCGAGGGCGTCGCGGCGGTCGGGCATCCGCAGGGTCACCATGCGGCGCCAGCCGCCGAGCCGTTCGTAGGCGTACATCGCGCGGATGCCCGTGGCGAGCGCCGCCGACTTGGCGCGCGGCCAGCCGAGGATGCGGCCCATGTGCGCCATCACCGCGAGGCTGACGTCCCGGTAGACGCCGATCTCGGCGAGCGCGCACTCGCGCAGGGCGCGCTGGATGAGCCGGCCGTGTCCGGCGGCGGCGAAGCGGAGCAGTTCCTCGTGCGAGTAGGCGAGGTGGTTGTCCTCGTCGTCCGAGATCATCCGGACCGCGTTGCCCACGTCCGGGTGGCCGGCGAAGTACTTGCGGAGCATGACCATCTGGTCGGCCGCCCGCTGCTCGGTGACCCTGCTGTGCGCCAGGTACGTGATGATGTCGTCCACGGTGAGCGGCTGGTCGGCCTTGAGCTTCTCGTGGGCGAGACCGATGCCGTGCTGCTCCAGGAGCGCCGTGTAGTCGGTCTCCGGGGGGACCGGCACGGGTTCCAGGCCGCGTTTCTTCAGCAGCGCGTTGAAGATGCGGCCGTGCTTGTCCTCGTCCGCGCCGTGCCGGGTGATCTTGGGGGCGAGGGCGCGTTGGCTCTCCGGTACCAGCGCGGCGATCCGCGCGTTCTCCCAGCCGCCCTGCGACTCACCGCTGGCCGCGATGGAGCAGAACAGCCGGAACGACTCGTCGTGGTCGAGGATCTCCTGGAACAGACTCTTGGCCGACAGCATCACCGGTCACCTCTCCGCCTCTGCAACGTTCCGCAAGGGTGCGCGGAGAACGAGTCAAGTGCGGGACCCAAGGTGCGGCAACAGGTGTGTCGGACAACTCCGCCGAACGGCGGACAGGCGGGCACATGAGTGGGCGTAACCACGCGCGCGTGCGGGCGTTGTTCCCCGTGACGGCCGTGGCGGGGAAGACCCCCGAGCCCCCACCACGGCCGTGAGACCTCTCCGCGCCGGCTAGGCCAGTCCGGCGCGTTCGAGTGCCGCCGTGCCGGCCCGCAGGGAGGCGAGCCGCTCCTCCAGGGTGAAGCCCGCGGGGGCGAGGGTCAGGGTGGTGACGCCGGCCGCCGCGTAGGCCCGCATCCGGTCGGCGATCCGGTCGACGGAGCCCAGCAGGGTGGTCTGGTCGATCAGGTCGTGCGGTACGGCGGCCGCGGCGGCCTGCTTGTCGCCGGCCAGGTACTTGTCCTGGATCTCGGCGGCCTGCTTCTCGTACCCCATGCGGCCGGCGAGCTGGTTGTAGAAGTTCTGCTTGCGGCTGCCCATGCCGCCGACGTACAGCGCGGTGTACGGACGGAAGGTGTCGGCGAGCGCGGCGACGTCCTTGTCGTCGCCGACGGCGAGCGGGACGGTCGGGCAGACGTCGAAGCCGTCGAGGGTCCGGCCCGCCTTCTCGCGTCCGGCGCGCAGATGCCGGATCGCCGTCTCCTCCAGGTGCTCGGCGGACGGGAAGATCAGCAGGGCGCCGTCGGCGATCTCACCGGTCTGCTCCAGGTTCTTCGGGCCGATCGCGGCGATGTACAGCGGGATGTGCTCGCGCTGCGGGTGGACGGTGAGCTTGATGGGCTTGCCGGGGCCGCCGGGCAGCGGCAGCGTCCAGTGCGCGCCGTCGTGCGTCAGCCGCTCCCGGGACATGGCCTTGCGGACGATCTCCACGTACTCGCGGGTGCGGGCCAGCGGCTTGTCGAACTTCACGCCGTACCAGCCCTCGGAGACCTGCGGGCCGGAGACGCCGAGGCCCAGGCGGAACCGGCCGCCGGAGAGCGAGTCCAGGGTGGCGGCGGTCATCGCGGTCATGGCCGGCTGGCGGGCCGGGATCTGGAAGATGGCCGAGCCGACGTCGATCCGCTCGGTCTGCGCGGCGACCCAGGTGAGCACCGTGGCGGCGTCGGAGCCGTAGGCCTCGGCGGCCCAGCAGACGGCGTAGCCGAGCCGGTCGGCCTCCTGCGCGACGGCCAGATTGTCGCCGTCCATTCCGGCGCCCCAGTAACCGAGGTTGATCCCGAGCTGCATGGCCGATTCCCCTTACCGATCAGTAACGTCCCTGGTGCACCGACCTTAGCTGGCGAATCCGGTTGTCCACAGGCCCCCACAGGCGAAGCCGTGGCCAGTAATCTCGGCGTTCATGGAGCAGAGGCATCTCGGCCGCACCGGCCTGCGCGTGTCCCGTATCGGTCTGGGCACCCTGACCTGGGGCCGGGACACGGACGAGCACGACGCGGCGGAGTGCCTGAAGACGTTCTGGGCAGCGGGCGGCACGCTGGTCGACACGGCCGATGTCTACGGGGACGGCGAGGCCGAATACCTGCTGGGCCGGCTGATGGAGGGCCTGGTGCCGCGCCGGGACCTGGTGATCTCCACCAAGGCGGGCAGCGTGCCCGATCCCGACCGCCGTTCCGACGGCTCGCGCGGGCATCTGCTCGCCGCGCTGGACGCCTCCCTGTCCCGGCTCGGCACCGAGTACGTGGACGTGTGGCACGTGCACGCCTACGACCCGTACACCCCGCTGGAGGAGACGCTGCACGCCCTCGACCTGGCGGTGAGCAGCGGACGGGCCCGGTACGCCGGGGTGTCGAACTTCTGCGGGTGGCAACTGGCCAAGGCGGCCACCTGGCAGCTGGCGGCGCCGGGAGTGCGCAACCGGCTGGCGAGTACCCAGTTGGAGTACTCGCTGGTGCAGCGCGGCATCGAGCGGGAGGTGCTGCCGGCCGCCCTCGACCTGGGGGTCGGGCTGCTGCCGTCCTCGCCGCTCGGACGCGGGGTGCTCACCGGCAAGTACCGCGGTGGGACGACCCCGGGCGACTCGCGCGGGGCGTCGGAGCACATGGGGCCGTTCGTCGCGCCCTACCTCGACGACGCCGCCGGACGCATCGTGGACGCGGTGAGCACGGCGGCCGACGGGCTCGCGGTGACGCCGCTCCAGGTGGCGCTGGCCTGGGTGCGGGACCGGCCCGGGGTGGCCGCGCCGATCGTGGGCGCGCGCAACGCGCGGCAGCTCACGGCGGCGTTGTCAGTGGAGGCGCTTAGTCTTCCTGACGAGATCTGCCGGGCGCTCGACGACGTGTCGGAGCCTGTGCACCGCTATCCCGATCACGACTGGAGCACGCTGTGAGCACGGAGCCCGAGCCGGCCGAGAACACCGGGGACACCGGGGACACCGTGGACGCCGGACCGAGGACGCCGGGTGATGTGGCGGAGGACGGCGCGACGGGGGGTGGTTCGGGCGGGGACGGCTCGGACGGGGACGGCTCGGACGGGACACCCGCCGGCGCCCAGGAGGCTGACGTCGCGGGCGGCGACGTGCAGGGCGCCGACGTGCAGGGCACTGATGCCGACGCCGAGGCCAAGAAGTTGTCCGAGGCCGAGGCCGAGCTGGCCGCGCAGCGGATCGAGCGGGAGCGGATCGAGCGGCGCAAGGCGGAGCGCAAGGAGCCGGTGGCCGCCGGGACCAAGCTCAGCGGCACGGCGGCCGAACTGCTCGCCGCCGTCCGGGCCGTGGAGAGCGGCGCGAAACCGGCGGCGACGGTGTTCGCCGAGCCGGCGCCCGCCCCCCGCCGCCCCTCCCCTGCGGCCGAGCCGGTGCGCCGGCCCCGGCCGGTACCCGACCAGGCGCCCGGCGCGGCCCCGGCGCCCGCGCCGGAGACCGTCCAGGCGGTACGGCGGGTACTGGCTCAGGGGGGCGCCCCCGAGACGCTCGCCCCGTCGGCCGCCGCGGCCCTCGGCGAGGGCGCGGACGAAACCCTGCGCGCGGACCCCTGGCAGTTGCTGCGGGTCGCCGGGGTACGGCCGGAACAGGCCGACGGCTTCGCGCGGGCGCTGCTCGGGGCCGACTGCCACCCGGAGGACGAGCGGCGCGGACGCGCGGTCACCCGCTGGCTGCTGGAGCAGGCGGCGCTCGCCGGGCACACCGCCCTGGAGTTGCCGAGGCTCACCGCGACGCTGGCCCAGCGGGGCGTGCCGGACCCGGACGCCGCCGTACAGAGCGCGCTGGCCGAGGGCGAGGCGCTGGCCTTCCAGGACGCCCTGGAGGAGACCGGTCCCCCGGCCCCCCGGCGAACGGAGGGCGACGAGGGCGAAGCGGAGGCGGAGCGTCCGGTCCGGGTGCTGATCGGGCTGGAGCGGTACGCGATGGCCGAGGAGAGTCTGGCCGACGGCCTGGCCCGGCTGGCCGGCTCGGTCCCGGAGCAGAGCGCGGACCCGGAGGGCTGGGAGCGGGCCGCCGCCGCGGCGCCGGGGGCCGCCGCCGACCTGATCCGCGCCGTCGCCGGCCACGGTCTGGTCCTGCACACCGGCGGCGAGGCAGCGCTGGCCGAACCGGCGGCCCTGCTGCGCGCCGCGGGCGGACTCGGCCTGCGCGCCTGGGCGGCCACGCCCAGCCCGGCCGGCCGCGACCGTTTCGTCGCCCTGCTCGCAGACGGGGCCGCCGCGGACACCTCCGCCGCGGACACCGCGGACGCCTCCGTCGCGGACGCGCCTCCGCCGGTCGCCACCGTCGCCGGTCTGCTGGCCGGGTCCGAGGGCCCCGGCTGGGACGGGGAGGGCGCCCTCGGCCTCGACCTGCTGGTGGTGTTCGACGCGCCGCTGCTGGACGTGGAGGTGGCCGCCCTGCTGACCGAGTCGCTGCCGGACGGGGCGCGGCTGGTGCTGGCCGGCGACCCGGCGGTGCTGTGGTCGGTGGGCCCGGGGCGGGTTTTCGCGGACCTGCTGGCGGCCCGGAGCTGCCCGCAGATCGCCTCCCGGCGGCCCGACCCCGGCCCGCTGGGCGAGCTGGTCTCCGCCATCGGCATCGGCGAACTGCAACAGGTCCAGGCGCCCGGCAAGGAGGTCGTGATCGTGCCGGTGCGGGACGCGGGCGAGGCCGTGCACCGCACCGTGCAGCTGGTGTCGGACTCGGTGCCGCGGGCGATCGGCGTACCCACCGAGGAGACCCAGGTGATCACGCCGGGGCACGGCGGCTCGGCCGGCGCCCGTGCGCTCAACGCGGCGCTGAAGGAGCGGCTCAACCCGGGACCGGGCCGCTTCGGCGGCTTCGACCCGGGCGACCGGGTCGCCTACACGCCGGTGCCCGGCCGGACGCTGCCGGGCCGAGTGGTGGACGCCGACGCCGAGGGACTGCGCCTGTCCTGCGCGGGCCGGACCGTGGTGGTACCGAGGGAGCAGGTGGAGAGCCGGGTGCGGCACGGGTGGGCGCTGACCGCGCACCAGGCGGCGGGCGGCAGGTGGCCCGCGGTGGTCGTGGTGCTGCCCGGTGACGCGGCGCAGGCGCTCAGCCGGCCCTGGGTGTACACGGCGTTCGGCCGGGCCGCCCGGCACCTGTCCGTCGTGCACGGCGTGGACGAGGCACTCCCCCGGGCCGTGGCCGAGGCGCCGGCCAGGCCCCGGACCACCCGGCTGCCGGTGCTGCTCGCGCCGCGGGAGCCGGCGGCGGACTGACCGCCGAGCGGGAACGCGGACGGCGGTGGCCCCGGGAGGCGACTCCCGGCACCACCGCCGCACGTACTGGCGATACGAGGTACGGCTCGCTCAGCGATCCGTTCAGCGATCCGTGCTCAGCGATCCGTGCTCAGCGATCCGTGTTCAGCGGCTCCAGATCCTCGTCCTCGTCGAGTTCCTCGGCCCCGTCACCGTCCTCGTCGCCGTCGCCGTCGTCGTCCTCGTCGTCCAGTTCCTCCGGGTCGAGGTCGTCGTCCGCCTCGTCGTCGAAGACCGAGCTGACGTCGAAGCGGCACACCACCCGCTGCGCGTCGACGTGCTCGAACGGGGCCTCCAGCCATTCGCCGGCCTCGGCCGGTTCGTCCGCCGCCGTGACCCACAGCGTGGAGTCGCCCTCCTCCAGGCCGAACTCCTTGTGCCGGGAGGCGACCTCGTCCGGTTCGAACTCGCCGAAGAGCAGCCCCAGCGCCCCGTGCATCGTGCCGGCGGCGCCCGTGCCGGCGGCGCGTTCGTCGTCCGCGTCCTCGACCCGGCGGGCCTGCGCCAGCAGCCGCTGCGGCTCCACCACGGCGTAGTCCCGGCGGATCAGCACACTCACCGCGTTCGGTTCCTCGGGACCCGTGTACGGCGGCAACGCGTCCTCCGCCGCGGGGATCTCGAAGGGAGTGACCTCGTCGTAACGGTCGTAGAGCAGCTCGTCGTACGCCTCGGCGGCCGCTGCCACCTCGTTGAACGCCTCGTAGACGGCCGGGTCGTCGTCTCCCGAACGTCGTTCGACCGCGGCCAGGTGACGGTCGAGCGCGGTCTTGACCGCCTCGGCGGCGGCGCGTACCTCGGCAGCGGTGGGCTGCACAGCATCAGACATACGGCAGACGCTATCCGTACCGAGCCCCAGCCCGCACAATAGATGCGATGCCGGAATACGAATTTGTCGACGTGTACGTGCCGCGCGGGGTCTCCCGCAAGGAGACGGCGCGTCTGCTGACCGACCATGCCGAGTACGGACACTGGGAGTTGTACCGCCTGAGCCTGCTGCGCGACGGCAGCCGCAGGGTGCGGCTGCGCCGTCGGATCATCCGACAGGTGCGCGCCACCTGGTGAGACGCGGCGGACCGGTGGCGGTGAAGACGGAGCGGGCCCCGCCGGTGCAGCGGGGCCCGCTCCGTCTTCGCCGTGAGGTGTGTCACATCGAGGCGCGCGCCCTGCGGTAGAGCGTCGCGCCGGTGAGCAGTACGCCCGCGCCCATCGGCAGGGCGAGGCCCAGCGGCAGGTCGCTGCCGGTCTCCGCGAGCTGCGCCTCGGGGGCGGGCTGGGAGACGGACGGACCGTCCGGTGTCGGGCCGGCCTCGCTCGGCGGGGTGCTCGGCTCCTCGGGGGTGCCGGGCTCACCGGGCTCGTCGGGATTACCGGGTTCACCGGGGTTGCCCGGCTCCTCGGGCTCGCCCGGGTGTCCGGGTTCACCCGGCTCACCGGGCTCCTCGGGGCTGCCGGGCTCCTCCGGCTCCTCCGGAGGCGTCTCCTCACCGCCGCCGGGCGGATTGCCGGGGTGACCGCCGCCGCCCTCCTGGCCGCAGTCGTTGCCGGTGGCCGGGTTGGCGACGCCGACGACGCTCACGGTGTTGCCGCAGACGTTCACCGGCACGTGCACCGGCGCCTGGACGTGGTTGCCGGAGCCGACGCCGGGCGAGTCGGTGGCGTGACCGCCGGCGTGTCCGCCGCCGTGGCCCCCACCGCTGTGCCCCCCGTCGCCGTGTCCCCCGCCGCCGTGTCCGTCGGAGTCCTTGCCGGAGCCTCCGTTGGCGCAGGCGTTGCCCACCGAGGCGTTGAGGCCGCCGATGACGGTGACCGTGTTACCGCAGATGTTGACCGGCGCGTGCACCGGCGCCTGCACCGAGTTGCCGGAGAGTACGCCGGGCGAGCCCGAGGCGCCGCCCTGGGCACCGGAGCCCGTCGCGTGGGCGGTGCCGCTCGCGGCGGCGATCACGCCGGTGGCCGCCGCCACCGTCATCAGGCCCTTGCGGGTGACCTGTCGCATGTACTGAATTCCCTGTCTTCGACCTGGTACCGACGTTTCGCGTTCCGATAAGGCCGGTCGGCCCCGGAACGCACGGCGTGCGTTCCGGGGCCGACGGGCTCAGGCCCTCAAGGGGCGAGGCACAACGTCACTTGTTGATGCAGGTGTTGCCGAAGGCCGGGTTCAGCAGACCGATCACGTTGATCGTGTTGCCGCAGACGTTCGCGGGGATGTGGATGGGCGCCTGGACGACGTTGCCGGAAAGGACACCCGGGGAGTGCAGGGCCGCACCCTGGGCACCGGAGTCGGCGACGGCCAGGCCCGCACCCGCGAGAACCAGTCCACCGGTGGCAGCGGCGGCGGCGACGACCTTCTTGATCATTATTCCTCCTAGTTGGCAAGCGCGATCCAAAATGCGGATCACATGACCAGTAACGAGGAGGGAGTAATCAGGCTACGAGCTTATGGTCGCATTCACTCTCCCAGGGTGACTTTCGTATGAGCGAGCGATTAGGAGGCGTCGATGAAACGGTCCAGCACCCGCACCCCGAACTTCAGGCCGTCCACCGGCACCCGCTCGTCGACGCCGTGGAACATCCCGGCGAAGTCCAGCTCCGGCGGCAGCTTCAGCGGGGCGAAGCCGAAGCCCCGGATGCCGAGGTCGTCGAAGGACTTGGCGTCCGTGCCGCCGGAGAGCATGTAGGGGATGGCCTTGGCGGCCGGGTCCTCCGCGACCAGCGCGGACTGCATCGCGGCGACCAGCGCCCCGTCGAAGGTGGTCTCGACGGCCTTGTCGGAGTGGACGTCCTCGCGCCGCACCTTCGGGCCGAGGACGCGGTCCAGGTCGGCGAGGAACTCCTCCTCGTACCCCGGCAGGAACCGCCCGTCGACGTGCGCGGTGGCCTCGCCCGGGATGACGTTGACCTTGTAACCGGCGCCCAGCTGGGTGGGGTTGGCGGTGTTGCGCAGGGTGGCGCCGATGAGCTTGGCGATGCCGCCCAGCTTGGCGAGCGTGCCCTCCATGTCGTCGGCGTCGAGTTCGATGCCCATCGCGTCGCCGAGTTCGTCCAGGAAGGCCCGGGTGGTCTTGGTGACCCGGATCGGGAACTGGTGCCGGCCGAGGCGGGCGACGGCCTCGGACAGTTCGGTGATGGCGTTGTCCCGGTGGATCATCGAACCGTGCCCGGCGGTGCCGGCCACCGTCAGCTTCATCCAGTGCATGCCCTTCTCGGCCGTCTGGACCAGGTAGAGCCGGCGCTGCTCGCTGACCGTGAAGGAGAAGCCGCCGACCTCGCTGATCGCCTCGGTGACGCCCTCGAAGAGGTCCGGGTGGTGGTCGACCAGGTAGCGGGCGCCGTAGGTGCCGCCCGCCTCCTCGTCGGCGAGGAAGGCCAGCACGATGTCGCGCGGGGGCTTGCGTCCGCCGCGCAGCCGGTCGCGGACGACCGCGAGGGTCATCGCGTCCATGTCCTTCATGTCGACGGCGCCGCGGCCCCACACGCACCCGTCGGCGATCTCTCCGGAGAACGGGCCGTGCGTCCAGTCGTCGGCGTTGGCCGGGACGACGTCGGTGTGGCCGTGGATGAGCAGCGCGGGCCGGGACGGGTCCGCGCCCTCGATCCGGGCCACCGTGGAGGCGCGTCCCGGGTGGGACTCGAAGATCCGGGGTTCGAGTCCGACCTCGGCGAGCTTCTCGGCGACGTATTCGGCCGCCGCGCGCTCACCCGGCCCCGAGTGGTCGCCGTAGTTGCTGGTGTCGATCCGGATGAGGTCGCGGCAGAGGTCGACGACCTCGTCCTCGCCGGTCACGTTTCCGGCCGTGCCCGAGTCGCTCACGTGCTTCCTCCCGCTGTCACTTCTGGCGTCACTTCTGGCGTCACTACTGATGTCACTGCTGATGTCACTGCTGGTGGGTCCCCCTCATACTCCTCCCCCGGCGGGTGACACCCAAGGCCGGTCCCGGCCCGTCACACGCCGTTCACGCGGGAGCGGGGCGGTCGGCGGGGCGGTCGGCGGGGCGGGTGGCGGGGTGATCGGGCACCCCGGGAAGCCTGGTAATGTTTACGTCGTCGCCGCGGGCAGTGCCCCGCA
The DNA here is from genome assembly GCF_040639815.1 of Streptomyces sp. NPDC023723. Taxonomy (NCBI): domain Bacteria; kingdom Bacillati; phylum Actinomycetota; class Actinomycetes; order Kitasatosporales; family Streptomycetaceae; genus Streptomyces; species Streptomyces sp. NPDC023723. The sequence goes on along the minus strand of NZ_JBFAAP010000021.1, from coordinate 96,374 downwards.
CGGCAGACACCTTGTCCGGGTGGCGGAATGGCAGACGCGCTAGCTTGAGGTGCTAGTGCCCTTTATCGGGCGTGGGGGTTCAAGTCCCCCCTCGGACACCAGATGAGACCCCTGCTCGCCAGGGGTCTTCTGCTTTTCCCGGCCCGGGGACGACCCGGCACAATGGCCGCCATGAGCACGCGTACCTGCCCCTGCGGACTGCCCGAGCCGTACGAGAGGTGCTGCGGCCGGTTCCATACGGGGGCCGCCGCCGCGCCGACCGCCGAGGCCCTGATGCGCTCGCGCTACAGCGCCTTCACCCGGCTGGACGCGGGCTATCTGCTGCGCACCTGGCACCCGCGCACCCGCCCCGCCCGGCTCGATCTCGATCCGGGGATGCGCTGGACCGGGCTGGAGATCCTGGAGACCGGCGACGGGTCGGCGTTCCACACCACCGGCACCGTGACGTTCCGGGCGTCCTACCGGGGCGGCTCGCTGCATGAGCGCAGCCGGTTCCAGCGGATCGACGGGGGCTGGGTGTACGTCGACGGGGAGTTCCTGGACTGACGGCCGGCGCTACGGGGCCAGGATGTCCAGTTCCTGGAGGGCGCCGACGGTGATCTCGCGGGTGAGTGCCTCGGCGCGCCCGGCGTCGCGCTCGCGGACCGCCTCGGCGAGCCGGACGTGCAGGGTGACGGCGGCCGGGTCGGGGTCCTCGAACATCACGTCGTGCTGCGTACGCCCGGTCAGCACCTCGGCGACCACGTCGCCGAGGCGGGCGAACATCTCGTTGCCCGAGGCGTTCAGGATGACGCGGTGGAAGGCCACGTCGTGGAAGAGGTACTGCTCCAGGCGGTGGCCGCTGGAGTTGGCGACCATGCCAAGGGCGCACTCGGTCAGTTCCGCGCACTGGCCCGCGGTGGCGTTGCGCGCGGCCAGGCCCGCCGCCACCGGCTCCACCGCCGAGCGCAGCACGGTGAGCGAGCGCAGTTGCCGGGCCCGGTCGGCGCCGGCCAGCCGCCAGCGGATGACCTGGGGATCGTAGACGTTCCACTCGCGCTCGGGCCGGACGGTCACGCCCACCCGGCGGCGGGACTCGACGAGGTGCATGGACTCCAGGACCCGTACCGCCTCGCGCATCACCGAGCGGGAGACGTCGAACCGCTGGGCGAGTTCGTCGGTACGCAGGACACTGCCCACGGGATACTCGCCGGCGGTGATGGCGGGGCCGAGGGCGTCCAGTACTCGGCCGTGCAGACCCCGGCCCGGTGTGCTCATGCACTCAGCGTACGTGCCGCATCACAGCGACAAAAAGTCAGACTTATATGTCACAGACACTTGAATTTGTCGTACCTAATGAGCTTCAGTTGCGTCGACATCACGTGTCGACGAAGACAGCAGACAGCGAGAGCACGATGCAGCAACCGCAGACCCCCCATGTCGTCGTGGTCATGGGCGTGGCGGGCACCGGGAAGACCACCATCGGTCCCCTGCTCGCCGCCCGCCTCGGCGTTCCCTATGCCGAGGGCGACGACTTCCACCCGCCGGCCAACATCGCCAAGATGACGGCCGGCACCCCGCTCGACGACGGCGACCGGTGGCCCTGGCTGGACGCCATCGGCGGCTGGGCGCACCAGCGGGCGGGGCTCGGCGGGGTGGTCAGCTGCTCGGCGCTGAAGCGGTCGTACCGCGACCGGCTGCGGGGCGAGGCCCCCGGTCTGGTCTTCGTCCACCTCACCGGCAGCCGCGAGCTGATCGAGGACCGGATGTCGCACCGCGAGGGGCACTTCATGCCGACGGCGCTGCTCGACTCCCAGTTCGGCACGCTCCAGCCGCTCCAGCCGGACGAGGCCGGGGTCGCCGTGGACGTCTCCGGCGGCCCCGAGGAGATCGCCGAACGGGCCGTCACCGCGCTCCAGGCGCTCCCCGAACCCGCGTAGCCCACCCCGCCCCTCACACCCCTCGTATCCCCCCGCATCCCCATCACGCAAGGGAATCACCGTGACCAGACTCAGCGTCGAGATGCTGGCAGCGGACACCGTCGAGCCCATCACCTCGGCCGGTCATGCCCAGTTGGGCATCGCCGTGCTGCTGGGCATCGCCGTCATCGTCCTGCTCATCACCAAGTTCAAGCTGCACGCCTTCCTGGCGTTGACCATCGGGTCGCTGGCGCTCGGCGCGTTCGCCGGGGCGCCGCTGGACAAGGTCATCACCAGTTTCACCGCCGGGCTCGGCTCCACCGTGGCCGGTGTGGGCGTGCTGATCGCGCTCGGCGCGATCCTCGGCAAGATGCTCGCCGACTCCGGTGGCGCCGACCAGATCGTGGACACCATCCTCGGCCGGGCGAGCAAGCGCTCGATGCCGTGGACGATGGTGCTGATCGCCTCCGTGATCGGCCTGCCGCTCTTCTTCGAGGTCGGCATCGTGCTGCTGATCCCGGTCGTCCTGATGGTCGCCAAGCGCGGCAACTACTCGCTGATGCGGATCGGTATCCCGGCGCTGGCCGGTCTCTCCGTGATGCACGGTCTGGTGCCGCCGCACCCCGGTCCGCTGGTCGCGATCGACGCGATCGGCGCCAACCTCGGCGTGACGCTGGCGCTGGGTGTCCTGATCGCCATACCGACCGTGATCATCGCCGGTCCGGTGTTCTCGAAGTTCGCGGCCCGCTGGGTGGACGTGCCGGCCCCGGACCGGATGATCCCGCAGCGTGCCTCCGAGGACCTCGAGAAGCGTCCCGGCTTCGGCGCCACGCTGGCCACCATCCTGCTGCCGGTCGTGCTGATGCTCGCCAAGGCGCTGGTCGACATCGTCGTGGACGACGCGGACGCCCTGGTGCAGCGGACCTTCGACGTCATCGGCAATCCGCTGATCGCGCTGCTGGCCGCCGTGATCGTGGGCATCTTCACGCTGCTGCGGCCCGCCGGGTTCGCCAAGGACCGCGTCTCGGGCCTGGTCGAGAAGGGCCTCGCGCCGATCGCGGGCATCCTGCTGATCGTCGGCGCCGGCGGTGGCTTCAAGCAGACGCTGATCGACTCGGGCGTCGGCCAGATGATCCTGGAGATCTCCAAGGACTGGTCCATCCCGGCGCTGCTGCTGGCCTGGCTGATCGCGGTGGCGATCCGGCTGGCGACGGGTTCGGCGACGGTGGCGACCGTCTCGGCGGCCGGTCTGGTCGCGCCGCTGGCGGCCGACATGTCGACCACGCACGCGGCCCTGCTGGTGCTGGCCATCGGCGCCGGTTCGCTGTTCTTCAGCCATGTCAACGACGCCGGCTTCTGGCTGGTGAAGGAGTACTTCGGCCTGAACGTCGGCCAGACGCTCAAGACCTGGTCGGTCATGGAGACGATCATCTCGGTGGTGGCCGGGGCGCTGGTGCTGCTGGTCTCCCTGATCCTGTAGCAGCTCCCTGCAACACCTCGGGGTCGGACGGCCCGGGGCCCCGGCGGACACCCCCGCCCGGGCCCCGGGCCGTTCCTGCTTGGATGGCCGGATGAGCGCTGAAGACGAGATCCTCGACATCGTCGACGAGCACGACCGGGTGGTCGGCCGGGCCCCGCGCGGCGCGGTGTACGCCGAAGGGCTGCGCCACCGGTGCGTGTTCGTCCAGGCCCGGGACGCCGAGGGGCGGATCTTCGTCCACCGGCGCACCGCGCAGAAGCTGGTCTTCCCGTCGCTGTACGACATGTTCGTCGGCGGGGTGGTCGGCGCGGGCGAGTCCTACGACACCGCGGCGCTGCGCGAGGCGGAGGAGGAACTGGGGGTGCGCGGGCTGCCGCGGCCCCGGTACCTGTTCAAGTTCCTGTACGACGACGGCGGCGGGCGTACCTGGTGGTCCTCGGTGTACGAGGTGCGCTGCGAGTCGGCGGTGCGGCCGCAGGTCGAGGAGGTCGACTGGTACGCGTTCCTGCCGGAGGCGGAGCTGGAGCGGCGCCTCGCCGAGTGGGAGTGGGTGCCGGACGGGCTGGCGGCGTACCGGCGGCTCACGGGGCGGGACGGGTGACCGGAGGCGGCCCGATAGGGTCCTGAGCGTGATCGACTTCGCACGCAACGTCCGCCTGTGGTTCGCGCCCGACGCGGTCCGGCGGGAGGGCGGCACCCCCGACTACCGCTTCTCGCTGGCGAACGAGCGGACCTTCCTGGCCTGGCTGCGCACCGCCCTCGCGCTGATCGGCGGCGGCTTCGCGGTGGACCAGTTCCTGCCCGACCTGCGCGGGCCCTGGCGGGTCGGGCTCGCGCTGACGCTGCTGGCGGCGGGGGCACTGTGTGCGCTGCGCGCCGTCAACCACTGGGTGCGCTGCGAGCGGGCCATGCGGCGCGGCGAGGACCTGCCGGCGTCCCGCTTCCCGGCGCTGCTCGGCGTCGTCGTCGCCGTGGTGGCCGTCGCGATGGTCGTGGTGGTGCTGGTGGGGTGGGAAGGGTGAGCGGGGTGAGCGGGGACGGGGAGCCGCACCGGCGCCCCGGCCCCGATCGTGAACCGGGCCCCGGCCCCGATCGTGATCCGGGGCTGCAACCCGAGCGCACCCGGCTCGCCTGGCGGCGTACCACGCTGGCGGGGGCCGTCGTCGCGGTGCTCGGGGCGAAGACCGCGCTGAGCGGCGGTGCCTCGGGGGTCTCCGTGGCCGGCGGCGCGCTGGTCTGTCTGCTGTGGCTGGGCATGCTGTTCCTCGCCCACCGCCGCATCGTCGCCGTCGCGGGCTCGAACCGGCCGCCGGCGCTCGGTCCGCCGCGGGCCGCCGCCGTCGCCCTGTGCACGGTGGCGATGGCGGCGTGCGGGGCCGTCCTGATCGTGGCCTAGCGGACGGCCGTCCGCTAGGCCACGATCAGCCCTCGTTCCCGTCCACCGTCACCACGATCTTGCCGCGGGTCCGTCCCTCCTGGTTGCGCCGGTGGGCGTCCGCCGCCCGCTCCAGCGGGAACGTCTCCGAGACATGCACCGTCACCACGCCCTGCTCGGCCAGCTCCGCCAGCCGCCGCAGGTCGCGCGGGTCGGGGCGGACGAAGGAGTAGCGGCCGCCGTACGCGACGACGTCCGGGTCGGCGATCGAGATCAGGCGGCCCTCCGGGGCCAGCAGGTTGGCGGAGACCTTGAGCGTGTCGCCGCCGACCGTGTCGAAGACCGCGTCCACGCCCTCGGGGGCCAGCCCCCGGACTCGTTCGGCCAGGCCCTCGCCGTACGTCACGGGCTCGCCGCCCAGTTCCCGTACGTAGGCGTGGTTGGGTTCGCTCGCCGTGCCGAGCATCCGCGCGCCCAGGTGGCGGCCGAGCTGGACGGCGATCGAGCCGACGCCGCCCGCCGCCGCGTGCACGAGGACCGTCTCGCCGCGTTTGACCTCGAGTGCCCTGGTCAGCACCTGGTACGCGGTCAGACCGGTCAGCGGGAGGCCCGCCGCCGCCGCGAAGGACAGGTTGCGCGGCTTGCGGGCCAGGGCGCGCACGGGGGCGGCGACGTACTCGGCGAAGGTGCCGCGGGAGAGGAAGTCCTCGCGGCAGTAGCCGATGACCTCGTCGCCCACGTCGAACTCCGTGACGGCGGCGCCGGGCTGGACCACGACGCCGGCCACGTCCCAGCCCGGCACGACGGGGAAGACGGGTTCGAGGAGCGCGTCCAGGTGTCCCTCGCGGCACTTCCAGTCCACCGGGTTCACGCCCGCCGCGCGGACCCGCACCAGGACCGAGTCGGGGCCCACCCGGGGGTCGCGGACCTCGCCGTACTCCAGCACCTCGGGGCCGCCGTACCGTGCGTAGCTGATCGCCTTCATGGCTCCGACCCTCCGGGGTACCCGAACGCCACGCAACCGGAATATACGGATACGTCCCGTCGGCGTGGCGGCCTGGCCGGCGGCGGCGGTCCTCCTCGAAGGTGAGCCCCATGACCACCCTCCACCAGGAACACCCCGCCCACCCGCACGCCCACGGTCCGGCCTGCGGGCATACCGAGGTGCCGCACGGCGACCATGTCGACTACGCGCACGACGGTCACCTGCACCGCGAGCACTCCGGCCACTGGGACGAGTGCGAGACCGCCGGACACACCGCCCACCAGGACCACGAGCACCAGCACGGCGACATGTGCGGGCACGCGCGCGTGCGCCACGGCGACCATGTCGACTACCTGCACGACGGCCATCGGCACGCGGCGCACGAGGGCCACTGGGACGACCACTGACCGCACCGCGCCCCAGCCCCTCGGCGGCTCCTCGCGCACCCGCGCGGGGAGCCGTCCGCGCGTGGTGGCGCGGATCACGTTCCGGTCCGCCCTCTGGACGGCATACCGACCGGTCGGCATCATGATCCCGGTACTGACCCGTCCTCGTCCACCCCGCCCCAGGAGCGCCGATGAGCCCCGATCACCCGCCCGGACTCGATCCCGACCGGCTGCGCGGCCTGCTCGACCGGGAGCGGCCCGGTCTGGTGCGCGGCCCGCTGACCGGCCGGCTGATCGAGGGCGGGCGGTCCAACCTCACCTACGCGGTCACCGACGGCGTCTCGCGGTGGGTGGTGCGTCGGCCGCCGCTCGGCCATGTGCTGGCCACCGCGCACGACATGCGGCGCGAGCACCGGGTGATCAGCGCCCTGCACCCGACCGGGGTGCCGGTGCCCCGTACGGTGCTGCTGTGCGAGGACGAGGCGGTGCTCGGGGCGCCCTTCTACGTCATGGAGTTCGTGGCGGGCACGCCGTACCGTACGGCGGACCAGCTCGCCCCGCTGGGTCCCGAGCGCACCCGGGGCGCGGTACTGAACCTGGTGGACACGTTGGTGGAGCTGCACGCGGTGGAGCCCGGCGCGGTGGGGCTGGCCGACTTCGGGCGGCCCGAGGGGTTCCTCGACCGCCAGTTGCGCCGCTGGGCCAAGCAGCTCGACGCCTCCCGGGACCGCGACCTGGCCGGCATCGACGAGCTGCACGCCACCCTCGGCCGGGAGCTGCCCCGCTCGCCCGCCCCGGCGGTGGTGCACGGCGACTACCGGCTGGACAACGTCCTGATCGGAGCCGACGACCGGATCACGGCGGTGCTGGACTGGGAGATGTCCACGCTCGGTGATCCGCTGACCGACCTGGGGCTGCTGGTCATGTACAGCCAGCGGCTCGGGCTGCCCGAGTCCCCGGTGTCCACCACCGCCGAGGCGCCCGGGCATCCCACGCCCCGGGAGCTGATCGAGCAGTACGCGGCACGGTCGGGGCGGGACGTGTCGGGGGTCTCCTGGTACACGGCGTTCGCCTGGTTCAAGCTCGCCGTGATCCTGGAGGGCATCCACTACCGCTACACCCTGGGCCAGACGGTCGGGCGCGGCTTCGACCGCATCGGCGAACTGGTGCCCGTCTTCATCGAGCACGGACTGACCACTCTCCAGGAAGGCTGACCGGCATGGACTTCGCGTTCGACGCCCGCACCGAGGAACTCCGCGCCAAGCTGCTCGCCTTCATGGACGAGTACGTGTATCCGGCCGAGGCGGTGGCGCACGAGCAGCGTGCCCGGCTGGCGTCGCCCTGGCAGACGCCGCAGGTGGTCGAGGACCTCAAGGCCGAGGCCCGCCGCCAGGGCCTGTGGAACCTGTTCCTGCCCGACGCCGAGCACGGTGCGGGCCTGACCAACCTCCAGTACGCGCCGCTGGCCGAGATCACCGGCCGCAGTCCGCAGCTGGCGCCGACGGCCACCAACTGCGCGGCGCCGGACACCGGGAACATGGAGGTGCTGGCCCAGTTCGGGAACGAGGCGCAGCGCAAGCAGTGGCTCCAGCCGCTGCTGGCCGGCCGGATCCGGTCGGCGTTCGCGATGACCGAGCCGGAGGTGGCCTCCTCGGACGCCACCAACATCACCACCCGGATCGAGCGGGAGGGCGACGAGTACGTCATCACCGGCCGAAAGTGGTACATCTCCGGGGCGATGCACCCGGACTGCGACATCTTCATCGTGATGGGCAAGACCGACCCGGACGGCGCGGACCTCCGGCGGCAGCAGTCGATGGTGCTGGTGCCGCGCGACACGCCGGGGGTCACGGTGGCCCGGGCCATGCAGGTGTTCGGGTACGAGGACCACTACCACGGCGGGCACGCGGAGGTCGTCTTCGACCACGCGCGGGTGCCGGTGGCCAACCTGATCGGCGAGGAGGGCGGCGGGTTCGCCATCGCCCAGGCCCGGCTCGGGCCCGGCCGCATCCACCACTGCATGCGGCTGATCGGCATTGCGGAGCGGGCGATCGAGCTGATGTGCCGGCGGGCCGCCTCGCGTACCGCGTTCGGCAAGGCGCTGGCCCAGCAGGGGGTGGTGCAGAACTGGATCGCGGACGCCCGGGTCGCCGTCGAGCAGTTGCGGCTGCTGGTGCTGAAGACGGCCTGGATGATGGACACCGTGGGCAACCGGGGTGCCCACACGGAGATCCAGGCCATCAAGATCGCCACCCCGCGCACGGTCGTCGGCATCCTGGACCGGGCCATCCAGCTGCACGGCGCGGGCGGCGTGAGCCAGGACTTCCCGCTGGCCGAGCTGTACGCGGGGGCCCGGACCCTGATGCTGGCCGACGGCCCGGACGAGGTGCACCAGCGGTCGCTGGCGCGCCGGGAGCTGAAGAAGTACCTGTAGCCGCCGGGTGGCTGCGCGTCGCCAGGGTCACCCTAGGGCCGCAGGGCGCGCAGCAGCAGGTCGGCGAGGTGGTCGGCGAGTTCCTGGGGGGTGAGGGGGCCGTCGGGGCGGTACCAGGTGGACAGGTGGTGGATGGAGCCGAAGTGGTAGTCGACCACCAGGTCGGCCGGGGTCTCCTTGGTGAAGACGCCGGACTGCTGGCCCTCCTCCACCAGGGCGCGGAAGCGTTCGTGGTAGCGGCGGCGCTCGGCGCGTACCTGGAGGTTCTTCTCCGGGCTCAGGTGGTGCATGGAGCGGAAGAAGATCGACGCGTCGTCGAGGTTGTCGATGGTGGTGACCACGACGTCGGCCGCCGCGTCCCGCAGCCGCCTGTCGACCGGCTCGTCGGCGTCCGCGAAGTGGTCCAGGCGTTCCTGCTGGAGGCGCAGCACGCGCGCGTACACCTCGTGCAGCAGGTCGTCCTTGGAGCCGAAGTAGTGGTAGAGCGCGCCCTTGGTGACACCGGCCGCCTCGACGATCTCCTGCACCGAGGTGCGGTCGTAGCCCTGCTCCGCGAAGAGCCGGGTGGCGGCGGCCAGCAGCCGCTGCGGTACCGGGGTACCGCCCCCGTCCGTCGTTCTGGGCACTGCCGCCACCTGCCTTTCCGTCGTACTGCCGGTCATGCCGCTAGTCGTTGCGGGAACGCAGTTCCCGACGGAGGATCTTGCCACTCGCCGTTTTCGGCAGGTCGGGCAGGATCTCCACCTGACGCGGGTACTTGTAGGCGGCCAGTCTCTCGCCGCAGTACGCGGCGAGTTCGCCGGGGTCCGCCGCGGCGCCCGGGCGGAGGCTGATGTACGCCTTGACGGTCTCGCCGCGGTACCCGTCGGGCACCCCGACGACGGCCGCCTCGCGCACCGCCGGGTGGGTGTACAGGACGTCCTCGACCTCGCGCGGCCAGACCTTGAAGCCGGACGCGTTGATCATGTCCTTCTTGCGGTCGACGACGTACAGCCAGCCCCTGGCGTCCATGAAGCCGATGTCGCCGGTGCGCAGTTCGCCGCCGGGGAAGGTCTCGGCGGTGGCGTCCGGGCGGCGCCAGTAGCCGGGGACCACCTGGGGGCCGCTGACCACGATCTCGCCCTGCTCGCCGAAGGGCACCTCCCGGCCCTGCTCGTCCAGGATCCGGACGAGCGTCTCGGGTCCGGGCACGCCCACCGCGAGGGTCCCGGAGACCGGGTCGACCGGCGCCTCCAGGTGGGGCGGTACGGAGGCGCAGGGGGCGGTGCACTCGGTGAGGCCGTAGCCGTTGCGGACGTACGGTCCGAAGCCCGCGCGGAACTTCTCCACCAGGGCGGGCGGCAGCGGGGCGCCGCCGGAGGACAGGACGGTGAAGGAGGCGAAGTGCTCGCGGGTGACGTCCGGGTGGGCGGCCAGCGCCATGAAGGCGGTGGCCGGGCCGACGGTGTAGTGCGGGCGGTGCTCGGCGAACGCGTCGAGCACCACGCCCGCCTCGAAGCGGTAGCCGAGCACCAGCGTGCCGCCGCTGTTCAGGCAGGCGCCGAGCTCGCAGACCATGCCGGTGATGTGGAACAGGGGTGCGAGGGCGAAGTAGACGGGTGCCTCGGGCAGGCCGAGGCCGGTGCGCTGCCGTTCGGCGTTGTACATGATGTTGCGGTGGGTGTTGGTGGCGCCCTTGGGGGTGCCGCTGGTGCCGGAGGTGTAGCTGATCAGCGCGAGGTCGCCGGTCTCCGGGTCGCGGCCCGCCGGGGGCCGGTGTCCGGCGCGGGCCGCCTCGGTGAGGTCGTCGGTGCCGGCCGCGGGCTGCCGGGCGAAGGCCAGTACGCGCGCGTCCCCGCGGGTCTGGAAGTCCAGCTCGCAGGCGGTGAGCACGATCCGCACCGGCGAGTCGGCGGCCGTCTCGCGCAGGTACGCCGCCCAGGCCCGGTCGGAGCAGATCAGCGCGGTCGCCTCGGCGTCCTTGAGGACGTGCCCGGTCTCCCCCGACTTGTACATGGGGTTGACGGGGACCACGATCCCGCCCGCCTTCCAGGCGCCGAGGACGGCGAGCACGAAGTGCGGGGAGTTCTGCAGCAGGACGGCGACCCGGTCGCCGCGCGCCAGGCCGCGGGCGGCCAGGTGCCCGGCGACGGAGTCGCTCAGCTCGTCCGCCTCGCGGTAGGTCAGGCGGCCGTCGAAGTAGGCGAGGAAGGCGCGGTCGGGGGTCTCGGCGACGGCCCGGCGCAGGGCGTGCACCAGGGAGGCGTCCGGGTGCAGCGGGGCCTTCTGGACGTCGGTGAGCAGGTTCAGCCAGGGCTTGGCGGCGTAGCTGGAGCCGGTGGCGGTCATCGGGCGCTCGCCTCCTCCCACTGCCGCTGGAGCCGGTTCATGCCGCGCAGCCAGCGGTCCGGCTCGGCGGCGCGGGCCTGGTAGTACTCGGCGACCTCGGGGTGCGGCAGGATCAGGAAGCGGTCCGCCTCGATGCCCCGGAACAGGGCGTCGGCCACGTCCTCGGGCTCGATCGCGGTCGGGGTCAGCACCAGTTCGCCGGCGCTGCCGCTGGCGGTGAGCATGTCGGTGCGCACGCCCTGCGGGCAGATGGCGTGCACCTTGACGCCCCGGTGGCGGTAGGTGAGCGACAGCCACTCGGCGAAGGCGTAGGCGCCGTGCTTGGTGACGCTGTAGGGGGCGGCGCCGATCATGGTGAGCAGTCCGGCGGCCGACACGGTGGAGACGAACCGGCCCCGGCCGCGCTCCAGCCAGCCGGGCAGCAGGGCGTGCGCCGCGCGGACGTGGGCCATGACATTGACGTCCCAGGCCCGGGCCCAGACCTCCTCGGCGGCCGCTTCGGTGCCGCCGGAGCCGACGCCCGCGTTGGCGCAGTAGACGTCGACGGTGCCGCCGAGCGCCTCGCGGGCCGCGTCGACGACGGCCGAGGCGTCGCCCGGTATCGCGATGGCGCCAATCTCCTCGGCGACCGCCTTCGCCTTTCCGGCGTCCAGGTCGTTGACGACGACCCGGGCGCCCTCGGCGGCGAAGCGGCGGGCCAGCGCGGCCCCGATGCCGCCTCCCGCTCCGGTGACGACGACACCCGCGTCCTGCACGGCTTCCACCATCGGTCTCCTTTGACGCGACACTGACGGGGCGCTGCCCGCGGCACGGACCCGCCTTCGGCTCGGCGACAGACTAACCAGTCGGTATGTGCTGCGGAAGGGGTTCTCGCGGTTCGCCTCGTTCCGTCCGGCCGGGCCGGGCACTAGCGTGCGTGCGCATGACACTGTCCAGACGGGCCTTGCTCAGCACCACGACGGCGGCCGCGGTGGCGGCCGGTGCCGGTACCGCCGAGGCGTCCCCGGGGCGCCGGGCGCGCACCGGCTTCGAGCGGCTGGCCGCCGACGGGTACGCGCTGCTCGACGGCGACCGGGTCGGCGTCGTCACCAACCCGACCGGGATCACCCGGGACGCCCGGCACATCGTCGACGTCATGCACGCCGACGACCGGGTGGACCTCGCCGCCGTCTTCGGTCCCGAGCACGGCTTCCGGGGCACCGCGCAGGCGGGCGGCTCGGAGGGCCGCTACGACGACCCGGCGACCGGGCTGCCGGTCTACGACACGTATCTGAAGAGCGGGCAGCCGCTCGCGGACGTCTTCACCGCATCCGGTGTGGACACCGTCGTCTTCGACATCCAGGACGTGGGGGCGCGCTTCTACACGTACATCTGGACGCTGTACGACTGCATGGCGGCCGCCGCGCTGGCCGGCAAGCGGTTCGTGGTCCTGGACCGGCCCAACCCGGTGACCGGGCGGGCCGCGCTCGGTCCGGTGCTGCACCGGGAGTTCGCGACGTTCGTCGGACGGGAGCCGATCGCGCAGGCGCACGGCATGACCGTCGCCGAGCTGGCGCGGCTGTTCAACGGGGAGTTCCTGGCCAGGCCGGTCGCCCTGGAGACCGTGCCCATGACCGGCTGGCGGCGGTCCGACTTCTACGACGCCTCGGGGCTGCCGTGGGTGCCGCCGAGCCCCAACATGCCCACGCCCGAGACCGCGCTGGTGTACTCGGGGACCTGTCTGTTCGAGGGCACCAACCTGTCCGAGGGGCGCGGCACCACCCGCCCGTTCGAACTGCTGGGCGCGGAGGGCGTCGACGGGGCGTGGGCGGCCGCCGCGAACGAGCTGGGGCTGCCCGGTGTGCGGTTCCGGGAGGCGTACTTCGCGCCGGTCTTCTCCAAGTTCCAGGGCAGGACGGTCGGGGGCGTGCAGGTCCATGTCGCCGACCGCGCGGTGTTCGATCCGGTGCGGACCGGAATCGCGCTCCTGGTGACCGCCAAGCGGGTCTGGGACGGGTTCGCCTGGCGCTCCGACCAGTGGATCGACAAGCTGACCGGCTCCGCGCGGGTGCGCTCGATGATCGACGCCGGCGCGGACACCGACGAGGTGGTGGCGGGCTGGCGGACCGAGCTGACGGCGTTCCGGCGGGTGCGCGAGCGGTACCTCGGCTACCGCTGACGCGCCCGGGTCCGGGTCTGGGCCCGGGTCCGGGTCCGGCATCTGGCCAACTCCCCTCCCCCGCAGGACGATGCGAGGACTACGCGAGCGGGGGGGCGCCGCTTCGGGCAGGAGGGAGCCGGTCATGGCCGACCCGTCGATGAGTGTGTCCCCGTACTGGGAACTGGCCTTCGACGCGGACGGGGACGCCGACCGCCGCGGGCGCGACCGGCTGCTCGCCGGGGCGGCCGGCGGCCCGGTCCGCGACCTGATCGTGTTCGCGCACGGCTGGAACAACGACCGGGCCGGGGCCACCCGGCTGTTCAGCCGGTTCTTCGCCCCGGTCCCGGGGATCGTGCCGAACGCCCGGGTCGGGTACGTGGGGGTGGTCTGGCCGTCGATGCGGTTCGCCGACGAGCCGATCCCCGACTTCCCCCGCGCGGTGGCGGCCGAGCCGGTGCGGCCCCCGGCGCTGGACAAGGACACCCGGCACGCCCTGGTGGAGGCGTTCCCGGGGCGGCAGGTCATGGTCGAGCAGCTGGCCCGGATGCTGGAGCGGCAGTCGTTCGAGGCGGGTGAGCCGGCGGAGTTCCGGTGGGTGGTGCGGCTGCTGGTGGAGCTGGTGCCGCCCGGCCCGCAGGCGCTGTTCGCCGCGGACACGGTGGCGGACGGCGGGCCCGGGGACGAGCCGTGGATGTTCGCGGGGCCGGTGGCGGAGGTCTGCGCGGAGTTCAGCCGCGCGGTGCTCGGTGACGGCTCGCGGCCGCTCGTCGTGCCGAATCCGTGGCAGGGCGCGCGGGAGCTGCTGCGGCAGGCGACGTACTACGCCATGAAGCGCCGCGCGGGGACCGTCGGCGAACGGGGACTGGGTCCGCTGCTGGGGCGGCTGGCCGAGGTGGCGCCCCGGGTCCGGGTGCATCTGGTGGGGCACAGCTTCGGCGCCCGGCTGGTGTCGTTCGCGCTGCGCGGGCTGCCGGCCGGGGTACGCGCCGTGAAGTCGGTGACGCTGCTCCAGGGCGCGTTCTCGCACTACGCGTTCGCCGACCGGCTTCCGCACGACGGGCGCGCCGCGGGGGCGCTCCGGGGCGGGCCGGGCCGGATCGACGGTCCCCTGGTGTGCTGCCACTCCCGGCACGACACGTCGCTCGGCACGTTCTACCCGCTGGCGTCCCGGCCGGCCGGTGACGACCGGGCGGTGGCCGCCGCCGGTCTCGGCCGGGTGCTGGGCGAGCGGTGGGGCGCCCTCGGGTACGGCGGTGTCCGGGCGGTGCCGGGCACGCGCGCGTGCACGCTGGCCGAGGCGCTGCGGGCCGGGCTGCCGGCGACGGGGTGCGTGAACGTGGACGCGGCGGCGGTGGTCCGGCGCGGCGGGCCGCCGTCCGGCGCGCACAGCGACATCCTGCACGCCGAACTGGCCCGGCTGGTGCTGGCGGCGGGCCGGGTCCGCTGACGACCCGCCGCCTGTCTCGTTGCCTTGCCTGTCTCGTTGCCTTGCCTGTCTCGTTGCCTTGCCTGTCTCGTTGCTGGTCCGGCGCTACCGGTGCGAGGTGAACTCCACCACCTGCTGGTAGGTCGGCCGGTTCTGCCAGGCGATGCCGCCGTGCTTGATGCCGCCCAGGGTGCGGTGGATGATCGAGTCGGCGCACCACTGGTCGCCCGCCGCGCAGCTGCCGTCGCCCGGGTAGACCTGCGCGGGCGTCTTCGCCGCCGCCTCCTTCAGGGTGGTGAGCAGCGTGTTCCGGCAGGCCGCCGGGTCGCCGCCGCCGCAGTAGGTCCGGGCCAGCGGACCGCGGACGGACTCCCCGAGCACCGCCCGCAGATCCTTGTCGACATAACTCCACCAGCCGTACTGGAAGGAGCTGCCGGCGTGCGCGCCGGTCGCGCCGTGGGCGGCGGACGGCGATTCGTCGACCGGGAGGTTGGCGGTGAAAGCGGTGTACAGGCCGCTGCCGAGACCGGGTTCGAACTCGGCCCGCACCAGCAGCGGCCACCAGGCGTCCATCGCCCGGACCGCGTCGGCGTGGGCGTACGTCTTCGAACCGGCCGAGGTCTCGGTGCGCTTGCCGCCCGCCGCCAGCCAGGCCCGCAGCTTGTCGACGGCCGCCTTGGCCGCGGTGTCGGTCACCGGGGCGGTGTCGATCACCTTCAGCAGCTCGGGCAGTACGTCCTCGGCCCGCAGGTCGGCCAGGGCCGCGTCGGCCATCGCCTTGACCAGCGCCGCCCGGGTCACCCCGCCCGCCGCGACCAGCTTCCGCACCCGGTCGTCGAGCAGATCGCCGCGGTGCACCGGACCGTCGCCCCAGGACGCGACCGAGTAGCCGTCGGCCACCTTGTTGTTCCAGGAGATGTAGTAGTCCTGGTCGGTGGACTGGGGGTGGGCGGCGGGCGGGGTGTAGTCGGCGGTGTTGGCCGCCGGGTCCCAGCCCTGCCACTCCCGCTCCGGGCGGGCCCAGACCGGGAAGTCCGCGTCCACGCCGGCCGCCCGGACCGGGTTGTCGCCGCTGTTGTAGTACGCGGTGTGCTCGGCGTCGGCGTAGAACCAGTTGAAGGTGTAGTTGATGTGCTGGACCGCGCGCTGGAAGTCCTGCGGGCCCTGGACGTAGCCGGGGTCGTTGAGCATCTGGAAGCCGATGATCGAGTCGGCCTCGTGCAGGAAGGACGAGCGCAGCGAGACATAGGCGACCTTCTTGCCGCCGACGCTCGCGCGGTACTCCACCGGGCCGTACTTCGTGCGCCAGACCCGCATGGTGTACGAGCCGGCGGCGGTGGAGTCGGCCACGGTCGGCGTCCAGGCGTTCTTCCGCTCGACCAGTTCCATCGGGGTGCAGGTGCCGCGGTAGAGGTAGTGCCGGTCGTCCTGGCACAGCTTGACCGCGTAGGTGTCGATGATGTCCTGGCCCGAAGTCGTCGCGCTCCACGCGTAGTCCTGGCCGCGGCCCAGCTCGACGTACATGCTCAGGCCCGCGAAGGAGGCGCCGCGGGCGCTGAGGCCGGGGCCCTGGAGTTCCTGGAGCATCAGGAGCTGGGGGGCGAAGTAGCCGGTCTGCGGTCCGAAGACGGCGACCGGACGGCCGCTCGCGGTGTGCTCGCCGCTGACCACGAGCGCGTTGGACATGCCGCGCCGGGCCGAGGAAAGACCGGTGGCCCCGGCCTGGGCGGCCGCGCTGCCGGTGCGGTCGTACACGAGCGGTTCCGCCTGGACCGTGCCGGCGTCGGGCAGCGCCCGGCCCTGCGGGTCGGCGGGCGGGGTGAGGTACGGGAAGCTGCCGTCCTGGACGGTGCGGACGGCCTCGGGGTCGTCGCGCTGGCGGAAGGACTCCCAGACCTTGGTGCCCTCGGTGACGCCGTACTTCTGCTGGGCGGCCAGCAGGGACAGGGCGTTGTTCACCTCCCCGCCGCCGCCGGAGCCGAACAGGGCGCCGATCACGGAGGCCAGGGCGACCAGGTCGGCGGGCTCGAAGTGCTCGATGGTGCCGGCGTTGGTGATCGCGTCCTTGTGACCGGTCAGGACGTACTCGCCGGGGAAGTTGCGGGCCTGGTCGGAGGCGTCGATGTAGGCGTTGACGCCCGCCAGGTACGCGTCGACGTCGGCCAGGGCCTGCGCGCCGCGCTCGCCGGCCTTGGCGGCGGCGCTGTCGATCTGGGCCTGGAGTTCGGCCTCGGTGTACGGGGCGCTGCGCCAGAACTGCTGTTCCAGACCCTGGTTGGCCGGGGCGCCGCCGGCGAAGGAGGTCAGCTCGCCGCGGCCGACGTGGCGGAAGAGGTCCATCAGCCACAGCCGGTCCTGGGCGGCCGCGTAACCGGCGCCGAACTCGGTGCCGTACCGGGTGGTGCCTGTGATGTGCGGCACACCGGTCTTCTTGTCGCGCACGATGGTCACGTCGGCGCGGCCGGCCGGGCGGACGGTGGAGGCGACCTGGTCGGCGGGGACGCCGAACGAGGCGTCGTTGAAGAACGAGTTGATCTTGTCGTTGGTGAGCGACTGGTGCCCGGTGGCGAGGTTCGCGTAGGGGCCGAGCTGGTCCTCGGCGTGCGCCGGCTGGGTGCCGAACGCCTGGTTGAGCAGGATCTGGGCGAGGGTGGCGTTGCCGTTCTGGCCGGGCGGCAGGATGTCGGAACACTGTCCGCCGCAGTGGTCGTTCGCCGCCGCCGCGACGGCCGGCACCGCGGCCGGGCCGGTCCCGACCGCAACGGCCGGGGAAAGCGGTGACAAAAGACCGGCAATGAGCGCGCATAGCGAGGCGGTCTTCAGGAACCCGTGGATTCCGCGGGGAGTTCTCAGTCTGTCTAGGGCCGTGCGTGGGGTGCGCCGTGACATGGGGCAGTTCCTCCCGACGGGGACGCGCCGGATGTTACCGGCGGTATCCCCGGGATAGAAGATGAACATGCGTCACTTTTCAGCGACGGCACAGCGGACACACAGGTCACAGGAGTCGACTCGGGAGGCGGTTCGGCCGGTTTATGGGGGCCATCGGAAATCGGATGGAGCCGAATCGCGTGTCGATACGTCTATTCGGCGACGTCCGTACGACGACGCCGAAGTGACCGGAATACAGCTGCAGGTGTGACGGAGGTGCAGGGCGATGGCCGGTTTCCGGAGTCTGGCGAGACAGGTCCGCGATCCGCGGTCCGACCTGGCGCTGCGGCGCTACTCGCTGCGCAAGTGCCTTGAGCGGTTCGCCCCTTACGGACACAGGGCGACCTGGGACCATCTGTGCTCCCGCTGGGGGTTCGGACCGGAGGACAGGTCCCCCGACCCGGCGCGGCTGGTGGCCGCGCTGGAGGAGCTGGAACAGGCGCGGTCGGTGTGGCTCGCCTACGAGGTGGGGTTCGCCGAGCGGCGCCGCAAGGAGAAGCACGACGGGCTGCGCCGGCCGGGCAGCGTGGACGACTGGCACCGGCTGACCTGGGGCGGGTTCGGTGTGGCGTGGTGCGACGATCCGGCGGTGCATCCCCGTGGACCGCTGGCCGAGGTACTGCGCCGGCTGATCGCCGCGCTGGAGCGGGAGCCGGGGGTGTTGTGCCCGGTGTGCGAGGGTGAGCGGCTGGTCTGGAAGTACGAGCTGGACCATGAACCGTCGGCCGGGCCGGTCTGCGTGGACTGCGGGATCCTGGTGCCGCGGCCGGTGTTGACACCGGAGGCGCTGGCCGCGATTGGCCGGGGGCGGTTGCTGGTGTCGGTGTAGGGGTGGCGGGGCTGGTGCGGAGGTATGGCGCGGTGAGTTCAGTGGGTTCAGTGGGGCGTGGGGGGTGAGCGGTGTTGGTCGGGTGCGGGTGTGTTGGGGCTTGGCGCGCAGTTCCCCGCGCCCCCGGGGGGCGAC
>NZ_JBFAAP010000021.1:0-77934 GCF_040639815.1 Streptomyces sp. NPDC023723 | reverse complement strand
CGACTGCTGGAGTCGGTGTGAAGGTGGCCGGCGCGGTGAGTTCAGTGGGGGGTGAGCGGTGTCGGTCGGGTGCGGGTGTGTTGGGGCTTGGCGCGCAGTTCCCCGCGCCCCTGGGAGGCGACTGCTGGAGTCGGTGTGAAGGTGGCCGGCGCGGTGAGTTCAGTGGGGGGTGAGCGGTGTCGGTCGGGTGCGGGTGTGTTGGGGCTTGGCGCGCGGTTCCCCGCGCCCCTAAGGGAGGCGGTTGCTGGTGTCGGCTGATGGGTGCGGTCGGCTGCGTGTCCCCCTGGGGGCGGGTTGTGGCCGGTGGTGAGGTGTAGGTGCAGGTTTGTCTGAATGGGGGGCGGGGGGCCGGGGACGGGGTGGTTGTGCCGTTGTCCGTCGAGGGGATGGCCGGGGCTGCCGTGGGGGCCGTGGGGGCCGGGGCGACGGATGTTCATCTGCATCCGAAGACGCCGTGCGGGCAGGACACTTTGTCGGCCCGGGTGCTGGCGGTGACGCTGGCGGCGGTACGGGCCCGGGTGCCGGCGTCCGTGCCGGTCGGCGTGACCACGGGCGCCTGGGCGGAACCCGAGCCGGCACTGCGGGTGGGGCGGGTCCGGAGCTGGACCGTGCTGCCCGATCACGCCTCGGTCAACTGGCACGAGCCGGGCGCCGAGCAGGTCGCCGCCGCGCTTCTCGACCGGGGCGTCGGCGTGGAGGCGGGCATCTGGTCGGGGACGGACGGCGCCGCCCGGTTCGCGCGCTCGCCCCTCGGCCCGCGGGTGCTGCGCGTCCTCGCCGAGGTCACGGACCCCGACCCGGCCACCGCGTCCGCCACGGCGCGTGCCCTGCTGGCGGACCTCGGCCCGGCGCACGGCCGCCCGGTGCTGCTGCACGGCGAGGACGGCGGTGCCTGGCCGGTGCTGCGGCTGGCCGGACGGCTCGGCCTCGCCGGCCGGATCGGCCTGGAGGACACCCTGTTCCTGCCGGACGGCCGGCGGGCCTCCTCCAACGCCGAGTTGGTCGCGATGGGCACGGAACTGTGGCACGCGGCCCGCGCGCGGCACCCCGGGGCTCCGTCAGAAGCTCCTTAGACCCCGCAGCTCCTTAGACTCCGCAGCTCCTTAGACCCCGCGTCGCCCGCCCCGTTCCACCATCAGGCGTGAACCGGCGCGGCTTTCGCCGAAGGCGTCGTCGGGGTTGGACAGTACGCAGGTGTCCAGGGACAGACAGCCGCAGCCGATGCAGTCGGTGAGGTGGTCGCGGAGACGGTTGAGCTGCTTGATGCGTTCGTCCAGCTCGGTACGCCACGCCTCGGAGAGGCGGGCCCAGTCGTCCCGGGTGGGTGTGCGTTCCTCGGGCAGTTCGGCGAGCGCCTCGCGGATCGTGGCGAGCGGGATGCCGACCCGTTGGGCGGCCCGGACGAAGGCGACCCGGCGCAGCGTGTCGCGGCAGTAGCGGCGCTGGTTGCCCGCGGTGCGGCGGCTGCGGATCAGGCCCTTGGCCTCGTAGAAGTGCAGGGCGGAGACGGCGGCGCCGCTGCGCGCGGCGAGCTGGCCGACCGTGAGCTCATGGATCTTCTCTGGGATCTGGGGCACTCCTCGGAGCCTACCCACCCGCTCACCCGTCCGGTCCGTTGACAGGGACCGCGCGGCCGACCATGCTAAGCAGTTGCTTAGAGATGACCTATGGGAGAGGCCGGGACATGGCAGAGCCGAGGATCTTCACCTCCGCCGACGACCTGAAGGCGGCGGTGGGCGAGCAACTGGGGTACACCGACTGGCTGGAGATCGACCAGAAGCGGATCGACCTGTTCGCGGAGGCGACCGGCGACCACCAGTGGATCCACGTGGACCCGGCGCGGGCCGCCGCCGGACCGTTCGGCACCACCATCGCGCACGGCTATCTGACCCTGTCGCTGCTGCCCCTGTTCGGGCCGCAGCTGCTCGCCGTCAAGGGCGTGAAGATGGGCGTCAACTACGGCACCAACAAGGTCCGCTTCCCCTCCCCGGTGCCGGTCGGCTCGCGGGTGCGCGCCACCGCCACGGTCACCGGCGTCGAGGACGTCACCGGCGGTGTCCAGGTGAGCGTCGCCTTCACCGTGGAGCGCGAGGGCGGCGACAAGCCGGTGTGCGTCGCGGAGTCGGTCTCCCGCTACTACCTCTGACCGGCCCCGACCATCCGCAGCACGAGGTCGGCGTAGAGCGCGCCGACCTCGTCGGGCGTCCGGGCGCCGTCGACGTTGAACCAGCGGGCCACGTCGATGCAGAGCGAGAGCACGGCCAGCGTCGTGCCCTTGAGGTCGGCCACCTCGAACTCGCCGGTGGCCACGCCGTCCTCGATGATGCCGCGCACCTCGGTGTCGCACTGGCGGCGCAGCGCGACGATCTCCGCGCGGGCGTCCGGACCGAGCGCGTCCAGTTCGTACTGGACCACCCGCGCGGTGGTGCGCCGGCCCGCGTGCCAGCCGACGAAGGAGCTGACGGCGTCGGTCAGTCGCGCCGTGGCACTGCCCTCGCCGCGGGCCGCCGTGCGCAGGATGTCCAGCGCCCGGTCGTGGCCGATCCGGCTGATGCGGTGGAGCAGCTCTTCCTTGGTCTTGTAGTGGATGTAGAGCGCGGCCGGGCTCATCCCGGCCCGCCCCGCGATGTCCCGGGTGGTCGTGGCGTGGTAGCCGCGCTCGGCGAAGGCCTCCACGGCGGCGACCAGCAGCCGCCGGGCCGCGTCGGGGGTGACCTCGCTCCAGGGTTCGGTGCCGCCGCCCCTGGTCTCCTCCGCCGTACTCATCGCCTTTTACGCCCCTCTCGGTGACAGGAGCTCCACCATACCGCCGAAGCTGAGCGGTCGCTTAGAGCGCCCGTCGGCTCACAGCTTCTGGAAGGGGTCGTGCGCGGCGAGCAGCTGCTCCACCCGCGCCTGGTCGACGCGGCTCACGATCTGCCCGGCCTCCTGCCGGTCCCGGATGATCTTGGCGAGGGTGAAGGAGGAGGTGACGAGGTACAGGACGGCGATGCCCAGGAAGGCACGCACCCAGGCGTCCGCGTCCAGGTTGAAGATGCCGATGGCGGTCGCGACGATGGCGACCGCGAAGGACGCGACGGCCTGCCCGTAGAAGGCGGCGGTGCTCTGCTGCTTGACCGGTGTGTCACTCATGGGGACAAGGGTCGGCGCAGGTGGCCGCGACCACATCCGCCGGACTACTCAGACCAGGTACTCAGAACGCGGACACCCCGGTGAGCGCCCGGCCGATGACCAGCTTCTGGATCTGGCTGGTGCCCTCGTAGAGGGTCATCACGCGGGCGTCGCGCAGCAGCTTGCCCGCCGGGTACTCGTCGATGTAGCCGTAGCCGCCGAAGACCTGCAGCGCGTTGTTCGCGGCGCGGACCGCGGCCTCCGAGGCGAACAGCTTGGCTGTGGAGGACTCGGTGGTGAAGGGCCGGCCGCGGTCGATCAGGTCGGCGACCCGCCAGGTCAGCAGCCGGGCGGCGTCCACGTCGACGGCGATGTCGCTGATCAGTTCCTGGACCAGCTGGTGGTGGGCGATGGTCTTGCCGAACTGCTCGCGCTCGCCCGCGTACCGCACGGCCGCGTCCAGCGCGGCCTGGGCGATGCCGACGCAGCCGGCCGCGACCGACATCCGGCCCTTGGCGAGCGCCGACATGGCGACCGCGAAGCCCTTGCCCTCGGGGGCGAGCATGGCGGCGGCGGGGACCCGGACGTCCTCCAGCACCAGTTCGGCGGTGGCCTGGCCGCGCAGCCCGAGCTTGCCGTGGATGGTGCGGCGGGTCAGGCCGGGGGTGTCGGCGGGCACCAGGAAGGCGGAGACACCCTTGTGGCCGGGGGCGTCCGTGGTGCGGGCGAAGAGCAGTACGACGTCGGCCCAGGTGCCGTTGGTGATGAACATCTTGGTGCCGTTGATCACGTAGTCGTCGCCGTCGCGCACCGCGCGGGTGGCCAGGTTCCCGGCGTCCGAACCGGTACCGGGCTCGGTGAGGCCGAAGCAGCCGACGTACTCGCCGGAGGTCAGACCGGGCAGCCAGCGGCGCTTCTGCTCCTCGCTCCCCCAGGCGGCGACGGTCTTGGCGACCAGGCCGAGGGAGACCGAGACGATGCCGCGCACCGAGGAGTCACCGCGCCCCAGTTCCTCGGTGACCAGGCAGTACGCGAGGTGGTCGCCGCCGCTGCCGCCGTACTCCTCGTCGATCGTCAGGCCGAGGAAGCCGACTTCGCCGAGCTTCTTGACGATCGCCCGGTCCACTTCCTCGGCGCGGTCCCAGGCGACCACGTGCGGGGTGATCTCGCGCTCGACGAAGTCCCGGGCCAGCTGCCGGACAGCGGTCTGCTCCTCGCTGAGCTCCAGGTTCATGCCGCGCACCTCACAGATAGTCCAAACAGATAGTCCAACGCAGTCCAGCGCTTAAATTAGCACTGCTAGTTTCCAGTCGCAGCCCTACTATGTGCGCCATGGCCCGACCGCGCAAGCCCCTGCTCAGCACCGACCGGATCGTCACGGCGGCCCGTGCGCTGGTGGACGCGGAGGGCCTCGCGGCCGTCTCCACCCGCCGGCTCGCCGCCGAGCTGGGCGTCAGCGGGCCCTCGCTGTACAACCACTTCCGCACCAAGGACGAGATCCTGGAGGCGGTCGCCGACTC
Source organism: Streptomyces sp. NPDC023723 (assembly GCF_040639815.1). Classification (NCBI taxonomy): domain Bacteria; kingdom Bacillati; phylum Actinomycetota; class Actinomycetes; order Kitasatosporales; family Streptomycetaceae; genus Streptomyces; species Streptomyces sp. NPDC023723. The sequence continues at coordinate 73,303 of NZ_JBFAAP010000021.1, read as the reverse complement.
GGTGAGCGGCCAGGTCGACCTGTCGATGTTCGAGGACGGCCGGCCCTGGCGGACCGCACTGCACGACTGGGCCGTCTCCTACCGGGCGGCCCTGCGCGACCACCCCAACATCGTCCCGGTGCTCGCCCACGGGCCCGGCCGCCGCCCGTCCGCGCTGCGCCTGGCGGACGCCGTCTACGGCGCGATGGTCGAGGCCGGCTGGCCGCCCGCGCAGGCCACTTCCATCGGCGCGCTGATGCGGTACTTCGTGCTGGGCTCGGCGCTCGGCTCGTTCGCCGGCGGTTTCCCCGACGAGCCCGGCGCCTACGACCCCGCCGACTACCCGCACCTCCAGCAGGCCCACCGGCTCGCCGAGCAGCAGGAGAAGATCGACGAGCGGGCCTTCGAGACGGGGCTGGCCGCGCTGCTGGACGGCCTGGGGCAGCAGTACGAGCAGGTCGCGACGGATCGCTAGGCCGCCCGCCGCGGGGTGCCCAGGGCGAGCAGGGCGGTGTCGTCGTCGACGCCGTCGCCGATCTTCTCCAGCAGCGCGGCGACCGCGGCGATCAGGTCGTTCGGTGCCGTCGACGCCTGCCCGGCGACGAAGTCCCGCAGCCGTTCGTCGCCGTACAGGACGCGGCGTACGGGGTCGATGCGGGCCTCGGTCAGGCCGTCGGTGTAGAGCAGCAGGGTGTCGCCGGGGTACAGGGTGGCCTCGGCGGGGGCGAAGACGGCGTCCGGGAAGGCGCCGACCAGCATGCCGCCGGGCGTGGTCAGGTAGTCGGCGCCCGCGCCGGCCCGCAGCAGCAGGGCCGGCGGATGGCCGCCGGAGGCGAGCCGGACCGTGGTGCGGCCCCGCTCCGGGTCGGGTTCGGCGATCCCGACGACGGCGGTGCAGTGCCGGGGGTCGGCCTCCGTGCCGTAGCGGTCGTACAGGACGGCGTTGAGCGTGCTCAGGGCGGCGACGGGATCGGCGTCGTGGGCGACGGCCGCGCGCAGCGTGTACCGGGTGAGGGAGGTGACGGTGGCCGCCCTGGGGCCCTTGCCGCTCACGTCGCCGAGGAAGAACGCCCAGCGCCGCGCGTCCAGGGCGAACAGGTCGTAGAAGTCGCCGCCGAGCCGGTCGGGCGAGGCGGTGTAGTAGTACGAGGCGACATCCAGGCCGGGCACGGTGGGCAGCTCGGCGGGCAGCAGCGCCTGCTGGAGCACGGTGAGGGCGTCGGTCAGCCGGGCCCGGTCCGCCTCGGAGCGGGTCCGGGCCTCCTCAGCCAGCCGCAGGGCCGCCTCGGCCTGGGCCCGCGCCTCGTCGGCCAGCGCGTTGCGGCGCAGCAGTTCCTCCTCGTAGCTCCGCCGGTCGGCGGCGTCGAACACGGTGGCGCGGATCAGTACCGGCTCGCCGGCCGGGTTCCGCTTGACGGTGGCCGAGACCAGGACCGGGAGGCGGTCGCCGGTCGCGGTGGTCAGCTCCAGCGCGATGCCGCCGATCTCGCCGCGCATGCTCAGCAGGGGCGCGAAGTGGGTCTCGTAATAGAGCTTGCCGCCGACGGTGAGCAGGTCGACGAAGCGCGCTCGGCCCACCACCTCCGCGCGCCGTCTGCCGAGCCAGCGCAACAGGGTCGCGTTGATCTTGGTGATGGTGCCGTCCGGCGTGGTCGACAGGAAACCGCAGGGGGCCGACTCGTAGAGCTCCTCGGCGCTGTCGGCCGCCCCGGCCGGGTCAGGTGCCGTGCCGGGCGTCATGGCGGGCGTCAGGTCGGCTGCCAGGTCGGCTGCCAGGTCGGGCGTCAGGTCGGGCGTCATGCGTGCGGTCCAGGAAGTCGAGCAGGGCGTCGGCGGTGGCCTCGGGGGCGCTGAGCTGGGGACAGTGTCCGGTGGCGTCCAGGGTGACCAGCCGGGAGCCGGGAATCCGGGCGTGCACGAACGCGCCGACGCCCCGGGGGGCGATGACGTCCTCGGCGCACTCCAGCACCAGCGTGGGTGCGTTCACCCCATCCAGGTCCCCCCGGTTGTCCGAGAGGAACGTGGTCCGGGCGAACACGCGGGCCATCTCCGGGTCGGTCGCGCAGAAACTGTCGGTCAGCTCCTGGCCCAGCTCCGGGCGGTCCGGGTTGCCCATGATGACCGGGGCCATCGCGGACGACCAGCCGAGGTAGTTGGAGTCCAGCGAGGCCAGCAGTTCCCGGATGTCGGCCCGGCTGAAGCCGCCCCGGTAGCCGTCGTCGTCGAGATAGCGCGGGGAGGGGGTGACCAGCGCCAGGGCGGAGATGCGGTCCGGCGCGGCGCGGGCGGCCAGTACGCCGGCCATCGCGCTCACCGAGTGCCCGACGAACGCCACGTCCCGCAGGTCCAGCGCCTCCAGTATGTCGACGACGTCCTGCGCGTAGCCCTCCGGGGCGGCGTAGCGCCGGGCGTCCCAGGCGGACGGGTCGGAGCGGCCCGAGCCGACGTAGTCGAACAGGACCACCCGGTGGTGCTCGGCCAGCCGGGGCACGACCAGCCGCCACATGTGCTGGTCGCAGCCGAAGCCGTGCGCCAGCATCACCACCGGCCCGTCCGGGTCGCCGGTCACCGTGACGTTGTTGCGGTGGCGTATGTCCGTGTGCGCCATTCCTGCTCCCGTAGCCGTGTCGCCTCTGTCACATTCACACCCCTCCTTCCCTCAATACACGGATAAGTCGATTTGTTTCCGTTTTCGCCGAAGAGGCGGTCCGCCCGGACACTTCGGCGTCCGCCGAACCGCGGGTGCCGCATGCTGGTCGCATGACCACCAAGGACCCCGGTGCGGCCGGGCTCGCGCGGCTGGCCGGGCTGATCGCCGACGAGACCCGGGCCGGCTGTCTGCTGGCGTTGCTCGACGGGCGGGCGTGGACCGCCGGTGAGCTGGCCCGGCACGCGGGGGTCGCGCCGTCGACGGCCAGCGAGCACCTGGGCAAGCTGGTCGCGGGCGGGCTGCTGGCCGAGGAGCGGCAGGGGCGGCACCGGTACGTGCGGCTGGCCGACGACCGGGTGGCGCAGCTGGTGGAGGACCTGGCCGCGCAGGTGGCACCGGAGGCGGTGGCCCGGCGGCCGCGTTCGCTGGCCGCGGCGGGCGCCGGGGCGGCGATGGCCCGGGGGCGGACCTGTTACGACCATCTGGCCGGGCGGCTCGGGATCGCGCTGACCGACGCGCTCACCTCCCGGGGGCTGCTGCGGCAGGACACCGGGTTCGCGCTCACCGACGCGGGGCTGGCCTGGTTCGGCACGACCGGCATCGCGCTGGTCCGCGGCGGGCGCCGGCCACTGGCCCGGGCCTGCCTCGACTGGACCGAACGCCGACCCCATCTCGCCGGGGTGGCGGGCGCGGCGCTGTGCCGGCACGTCCTGGACGCGGGCTGGTGCGTGCGCATCGGCAGCGGGCGGGCGGTGCAGGTGACGGCGGCGGGCGAACGGGCGCTGTCGGAGCTGCTGGGCGTGGCGACGGACGCGTTGCGCTGAGCGCTGGGGCGGCGATGTCCGGGGCGCGGATGTCCGGGGCGCGGATGTCCGGGGCTGCGGGTGTCCGGGCCGGCAGCTCTGCTGGCGGTCCGCGCATCCCGCCCGTCCCGTCCCCCCGTCCCCCGTCCCCCGTCCGAAAACCGCGAGCGTTCCCTGCCCTGTTCTTCCTAGCCTCTGGAGCATGATGTCCCCCTCTCCCTCCCCCGCACTGTCCGGCCGCCCGCGGTTGCTCGCGGCCGGGGCCGCCGCCGTCACCGTCGTGCTGTGGGCCTCCGCCTTCGTCTCCATCCGCAGTGCGGGCGACGCCTACGCGCCGGGCGCGCTGGCGCTCGGCCGGCTGCTGTCCGGGGCCGTGGTACTGGGCCTGATCTGTCTGGTGCGGCGGGAGGGGCTGCCGCCCCGGTCGGCCTGGCGCGGCATCGCGATATCGGGCGTGCTGTGGTTCGGCTTCTACATGGTCGCCCTCAACTGGGGCGAACAGCAGGTGGACGCCGGTACGGCCGCCCTGGTCGTCAACGTCGGGCCGATCCTCATCGCGCTGCTCGGCGCCCGGCTGCTCGGGGACGTCATGCCGCCCAGGCTGCTGGCCGGGATGGCGGTGTCGTTCGCCGGCGCGGTGACCGTGGGGCTGTCGATGTCGGGCGCGGGCGGTGCCTCGGTGCTCGGGGTGGTGCTGTGTCTGCTGGCCGCCGGGGCCTACGCCGCCGGGGTGGTCGCGCAGAAGCCGGCCCTGGGCCGGGCGAGCGCGCTCCAGGTGACGACGTGGGGCTGTGCGGTCGGGGCCGTGGTCTGTCTGCCGTTCGCCGGGCAACTGGCCCGGCAGGCGGCCGACGCGCCCCTGTCGGCGACCCTGAACATGGTGTACCTGGGGGTCTTCCCGACCGCGCTGGCCTTCACGACGTGGGCGTACGCGCTGGCCCGGACGACCGCGAGCCGGATGGGCGCGACCACGTACGCGGTGCCCGCGCTGGTCGTGCTGATGTCGTGGCTGGCGCTGGACGAGGTGCCGGGTCCGCTCACGCTGGTGGGCGGGGTGCTGTGTCTGGCGGGGGTGGCGGTGTCGCGGTCCCGGGCGCGGGTACGGGCCGCCGCTGTCCGCGACGGGGCGGAGCGGCGGCCGGAGAGCCCCGCGCGGGCCCGGCGGTGAGCCGGGGGAACCGTGAGCCAGGTGAGCCCGGTGGGATAGGTGAGCCAGGTGGGATAGGTGAGCCAGGTGGGATAGACGGAATAGGCAGGATAGGCGGGATAGACGGGCTAGAAGACGACCAGCGCGCGTCCGCCCTTGCCCGCCAGCATGTTGTCGAAGGCGGCCGGTATGCCGTCCAGGGCTATGCGTTCGGTCACCAGGGCGGCGAGGTCCAGCCGGCCGGCCCGAACGTGGTCGGCGAGGACCGGGAGGTCGCGGGCCGGGTCGCTGTTGCCGTAGACACAGCCGGTGAGGGTGCGGCCCCAGTGGAAGATCTCCAGGGCGTTGAAGGTGACCTGCTGGTCCTTGCCGCCGATGCCGACGACCGTGGTGCGGCCGCCGCGCCGGGTGGACTCCCAGGCGGTGCGGATGGTGACCGCGCGGCCCACGCACTCCACGGCGACGTCCACGCCCTGCTTGCCGGTGAGGGCGCGGATCTCGCGGGCGGTGGTGTCGGAGGCGACGACGTAGTCGGTGGCACCGGCCGCGCGGGCCAGTTCCTCCTTGGCCGGGGAGACGTCGACCGCGACGATCCGCGCGGCGCCGGCGATACGGGCCGCCTGGAGGGCGGCGAGGCCCACGCCGCCGACGCCGAAGACGGCGACCGTCTCGCCCTCGCGCACCCGCGCCGAGTGGTGCACGGCGCCGTAGCCGGTGAGCACGGCGCAGCCGAGCAGGGCGGCGTCGGTGAGCGGGACGCCGTCCGGGGCGGGCAGTACGCAGGACGCGTCGACGACCGTCTCCTCGGCGAACGCGGCGACGTTCAGCCCGGGGTGCAGTGCGGTGCCGTCGTCGGCGCGGTGGGCGTGCGTGCGCGCGGCGCCGGACAGGGCGTTCGCGCACAGCCAGACCTCGCCGAGCGAGCAGGCGTGGCAGGTGCCGCAGGACGGCGCCCAGTTGAGGACGACGGCGGCGCCGGGGGCGAGGCCCTGGACCCCCGGCCCGACGGAGACGACGGTACCGGCGCCCTCGTGGCCGAGGACGGCGGGCAGCGGCACCCGCATGGTGCCGTTGGACAGCGACAGGTCGGAGTGGCAGACCCCGGCGGCGGTGAGCCGCACCCGGACCTGGCCGGGCCCGGGGTCGGGCAGGTCGATCTCGGTCATCTCCAGCGGGGAGCCGATGGCGGGGACGACGGCGGCGCGGACAGCCATGACGGAAGCAACTCTCCTAGTACTGGGGTACTGGTGTACTGGGGTACTGGGGTCAGAACTGGAGGGACTTGGTCTGGAGGTACTCGGTGAGGCCGTGCCGGCCCAGCTCGCGGCCCACCCCGGACTGCTTGTAACCGCCGAACGGGGCGAGCGGGTTGAACCGGCCGCCGTTGATGTCGACCTGGCCGGTCTCCATCCGGCGGGCGAAGGCGACCGCCTCCCACTCGTCCCCGGCCCAGACGGCGCCGGCCAGACCGTAGACGGTGCCGTTGGCGATCCGCAGGGCGTCGTCCTCGTCCGCGTAGCGCAGGATCGTCAGGACCGGGCCGAAGATCTCCTCCTGGGCGACGGTCATGTCCTCGGTGACGTCGGCGAAGACGGTGGGCCGGACGTAGTAGCCGCGCTCGTGCGGGGCGTCGGGGCCGCCCGCGACCAGCCGGGCGCCCTCGGCGACGCCCTTCTCGATGTAGCCGCGCACCCGCTGGCGCTGCCCGTCGTTGACGACCGGGCCGATCCGGTCGCCGTACTTGGCGGCGGCGGCCGCGGCCAGCTCCACGGCCTCGTCGTAGCTGTCCCGGTGGACCAGCATCCGGGTCCAGGCGCTGCACGTCTGGCCGGAGTTGGACATCACGTTGGCGACGCCGACGTTGACCGCCTTGGCCAGGTCGGCGCTGGGCAGGATGACGTTGGCGGACTTGCCGCCCAGTTCGAGGGCGACCCGCTTGACGGCGGCGCCGGCCGTGGCGCCGATCCGGCGGCCGACGGCGGTGGAGCCGGTGAAGGAGACCAGGTCGACGCCGGGGTGCTCGACGAGCGCCTGGCCGGCGACCGGGCCGAGGCCGGTGACCAGGTTGAAGACGCCCGCCGGGACGCCGGCCTCGTGCACCGCCTCCGCGAACAGCTGGGCCACCAGCGGGGTGTCCTCGGCGGGCTTGAGCACGACCGTGCAGCCCGCGGCGAGCGCCGGGGCGACCTTGGCGACGATCTGGTGCAGCGGGTAGTTCCAGGGAGTGATGGCGCCGACCACGCCGACCGGCTCCTGGTACACGGTGGAGTTGCCGACCTTCTCCTCGAAGGCGTACGTCGTGGCCAGCTCGGCGTAGGAGCCGGCCACCGCGATCGGGGCGGCGGCGTGCACGGCCTGGGAGAACTTCAGCGGCGCGCCCAGCTCCGCGGTGACCGTCTCGGCGATCTCGTCCTTGCGGGCCACCAGGACGTCCCGCAGGGCGGCCAGCCGGGCGCCCCGCTCGGCCGGCGGTGTGGCGGCCCAGCCCGGGAGGGCGGCGCGGGCGGCCCGCACGGCGGAGTCGACGTCCTGCGCGTCCCCGGCCGGGACCCGGCCGATCACCTGCTCGTCGGCCGGGTTCACGACCGCGATCGTGTCCCGGCTCGCGGCGGGCCGCCAGGCTCCGTCGATGTACATGCCGTCTTGTGCCTTCATCGCGTTCGCGTTCCTTCCGGGCGGGCGGTCTCCGTCGTCCAGGCCCCAAACTAGCGCTGTTAGTTTTCTGGCACCAGGGGCCGCTCCCATGGCACGGCTCACCCTGCCCGGGAACGGCTCGGAGCGACAGCCGGGCGGCACCTCAGAAGTCGGCGTCGCCCCGCAGGTCGACCCGGCCCACGGACTCCTGCCCGAAGGTCTTCTGGTAAACCCGGCGGATCTCCTCGATCCGGCGGTCACTGGTCCGCGCGGCGGCGACCGGGTACAGCAGGATCAGCTGGTAGGACCGCTCCTTCCCGACGGTGCCGGTGGCGTCCCGCCACTGCCCGTGGCCGCGCTGCACGGTCAGCCCGGCGGGGAAGTCCGGGGTGATCTCGGCGTCGACGAAGGCCATGAACCGCCGCTCGGTGACGGCCGGTTCGCCGTCCGGGCGGGCGGTGCCGAAGAAGAGCTGGGTCTGCACGTACGGGGTACCGCGGGCCGGCGCCAGGGAGGCCGCGGGCGCGGTGTCCCCGCCGTCGAAGGCGGCGTACGCGGCAGGTGCGGCGACGGTCAGCAGGAGGGCGGCGGTGGCGAGGGCGGTACGGCCCCGGGTGCGGTTCATGGCCCCTTCGTCTACCGGGTCTCACTCCTCCAGGTCGGGCAGCCGCGCCGGGGCCGGGCAGATCCGCTCGCCGTGCTGGTCGAAGACGAACAGGTGGGCGAGGTCGACCAGGAGCGGGATCTGCATGCCGTGCCGGAGGTCGATGTCCGGGGTGGTGCGGACGATCAGGTCGCCGGGGAGCCGGCCCTCGGGGGGCGGCGGGTCGCCGTCGTCCGGCTGGTCGTCCAGGAGCACCACCGGTCCGGCCCGCAGGGTGCCCGCGCGGTCCCGCAGCCGGTCCAGGACCGAGCCCTCGCGGCGCCGGCGCCGGGCCGGCCGGGCGGGCCGCGGCGCCTCCAGCTCCGGTACGAAGGCGGGCCGGGAGCCGGTGTTGAGGTGCACGAGGGCCTCGTGCCCCTGGAACTCGACGTGTTCCACCAGGCCGGTGAGGAGGACCTCGCCGGGCCGGGCCGCCGCCGGCTGCGCGATCCGGACGGCCTCCGAACGCAGACCGACGATGATCTCGCGGCCCTGCTGGACGCGGAGCAACTGGTGGTCCCGGGTGAGCGGTTCGGGCAGCCGCAGATACTGCTTGCCCAGGCTGATGGTCATCGCCCCGTCCAGCGGGGCGCGCACCAGGCCGCGCAGCAGGTTGATGCGGGGAGTGCCGATGAACGCGGCGACGAAGACGTTGGACGGCAGCGCGTAGACCCGGCGAGGAGTGTCGACCTGCTGGAGGACCCCGCCGCGCAGTACGGCGACCCGGTCGCCGAGCGACATGGCCTCGGACTGGTCGTGGGTGACGTAGACCGTGGTGACGCCCAGTTGGCGGGTGAGCCGGGTGATCTCGGCGCGCAGGTGGTTGCGGAGTTTGGCGTCGAGGTTGGACAGCGGCTCGTCCATCAGGAAGGCGGAGGGGCGGCGGGAGATGGCCCGGCCCATCGCCACCCGCTGCCGCTCCCCGCCGGAGAGCTGGGCGGGGAAGCGGTCGAGCAGGTCCTCGATGCCGAGCATGCGGGCGGTGGCGTCCACCCGGGGGCGGTGGTCGGCCTGGGGGTTCTCGACGCGCAGCGGGAAGCCGATGTTCCCCCGGGTGGTCATGTTCGGGTAGAGGGCGAAGTTCTGGAAGACCATCGCCATCCGGCGCTCGGCGGGGAGCAGGTCGTTGGCGTACTCGCCGTCCAGCAGCAGCCGGCCGTCGTTGATCTCCTCCAGGCCGGCGATCATGCGCAGCACGGTGGACTTGCCGCAGCCGGAGGGGCCGAGCAGGACGAGGAACTCGCCGGGCGCGATGTCCAGGGAGAGGTGGTCCACGACGCGGACGCCACGGGTGTAGGTCTTGCTGACGTCGAGCAGGGAGATGGCGCGGGTCATCTGGGGTGCCCCCGGGGCTCACTGAGCGGTGGTGCGGGTGGGGCACGGGAATTTAATGGAATGTGGGTGGGCGGGGAAGGTGTCGGGCGGGATTGGGGGGTGGGGTCCGGATAGTGAGAAAGTGGATGGTTTGGTTCCGGGGCGTGGTGCCCGGCGGGGGCGCGCGGCCCGGCGCCGGCGCGGATCAGCGGGTCGCTGAGCGGGTGGGGCCGGGAGTGCGGTGCCCGTCCGTCGCGGCGGCCGGGCGTGGGGCGCGCAGGGCCACACCCGAGGACAGGAGGAGCAGGGCGCCCAGCATCACGAAGGGCGCGGCGACGCCCGCGACGCCCGCGATCAGGCCCGCCGCGGCGGGTGCTGCGACCTGGCCGAGCCGGTTGCCGGTCAGCCGCAGGGCGAGGGCGGTGGAGCGGGCCGCGGCGGGGGCCGCCTGGACGACCGTGGTCATGGACAGCGGCTGGCCGACGCCCAGGCAGAAGCCGAGGACGACCAGGACCAGCCCGAGCGCCCAGACCGGCAGCGGCAGCGCGACGCCCGCGCAGAGCAGGGCGGCGAGCAGACAGGTGACCGTGAGCAGCGCGGTGCGGCCCAGCAGCCGCAGCAGCGGCGTCAGCACCAGCCGGCAGGCGATGGTGGCCGCCGCGCGCAGGCTGAGCAGGACGCCGACCACCGAGGGGGCGATGCCCCGGTGTTCGCCGACCACCGGGAGGTACGCGGTGAGGATGTCGGTCGCGGACAGCACGGACAGGCTGATCAGCATGCCCGCGGGCACGCCCCGGGCGCGCAGGATGCGGCTCACCGGGACGCGGGCGCCCGGCGCGGCGGCGGACGCCTCGCCGGCCGTACGGTGCTCTGTGCGCCACAGCGAGGTCAGCGCGATCGCGCCGCCCGCGCCCGCCGCCACCAGGGCCACCGCGCTGCTGTGCGCCATGTCGGAGCCGTCGATCACCGCGCCCGCCGCGATCGGGCCGATGAGCTGGCCGAGGGAGGCACCGATGGTGAAGTGGCCGAAGTTGCGGTCCTGTTCGTGCGGCGCGGACTGGCGGGCCACCAGCGACTGGGCGCCGATCACGAAGCACAGGTGCCCGAGGCCCATGACGCCGCTTCCCAGCGCCATCGTGGCCAGCGACCCGGCGGCGCCGCTGAGCGCGCAGCCGCCGGAGATCAGGACCACCCCGACCGGCAGCAGCGGGGCGCAGCGGCCGTGGTCGGTCCGGCGGCCCAGCGGCACGGCCGCGAACAGCGGCAGCAGCGCGTACACACCGGCGATCACACCGACCGCCCGCTCGTCCGCGCCGAGCGCCAGCGCCCGGTACGAGACGGCGGGCCGGGCCATCGACACCGCCGCCTGCGCGAACGAGAAGGCGATGACGAGGCGCAGCAGCCAGCGGCGGTTCGCACCGGGCCTCATGAAAATGTCCTCCTGCACAACCGTTCGATTCAGATGATGCCGAACAGGATGCCCGCCCCGAGCACGGCCAGGCAGGTCAGGGCCGCCCACTTCACGACGAACCGGGTGTGGTCGCCGAACTCGACCTTCGCCATGCCGACCAGCACGTAGACGGCGGGGACCAGCGGGCTGGACATGTGCAGCGGCTGGCCGACGATGGAGGCGCGGGCGATCTCGAGGGTGGAGACCCCGTGCGCCTGGCCCGCCTCGGCGAGCACCGGCAGCACGCCGAAGTAGAAGCCGTCGTTGGACATGAAGTAGGTGAGCGGCAGGCTGAGGACGCCGGTGACCAGGGCCATGTGCGGACCCAAGGCGTCGGGGACGGCGCCGACCAGCCAGTCGGCCATGTGGTCGACCATGCCGGTGCCGGTGAGGACGCCGGTGAACACGGCGGCGGCGAAGACCATGCCGGAGACGTTGAGGACGTTGTCGGCGTGCGCGGCGATGCGGGCCTTCTGGTCCGGCATGTGCGGGAAGTTGACGGTGAGCGCGAGGGCGGCGCCGAGCAGGAACAGCACCGGGATCGGCATCAGTTCCATGATCATGGCGGTCAGCAGGGCGACGGTGAGCAGCGCGTTGAACCAGTACAGCCCGGGGCGCAGGGTGGGGCGGTCCGGGTCGAGGCCCTGGAAGCCGTCGGCGCCCCCGGTGGAGCCACCGCCGCGGACCTCCGCGGCCGGGGCGCCGGCGGCCCCGACCAGCACCGGCTCCCGCTCCTTCGCCTGCTCCTTTTCGCGCTCCTTCTCCTCCACCAGGACCTCGTCCAGGGTGAGGGTGCCGAGCCGGCGGCGTTCGCGCACGCCGAGGACGTAGGCGAGGACGAGGACGAAGAGCAGGCCGGCCGCGAGGGCCGGGATCATCGGGACGAAGATGTCGGTGGCGTCGACCTTGAGCGCGGTGGCGGCGCGGGCGGTGGGGCCGCCCCAGGGCAGCGTGTTCATCACGCCGTTGGCCATCGCGGCCACGCCGGTCAGCACCACCAGGCTCATCTTCAGCCGCTTGTACAGCGGGTACATCGCCGAGACGGTGATCATGAAGGTGGTGGAGCCGTCACCGTCCAGGGAGACGATCGCGGCGAGCAGCGCGGTGCCGACGACGATCCGCATCGGGTCGGCCCGGCAGAACCGCAGGATGGCCCGGACGATCGGGTCGAACAGTCCGACGTCGATCATCACGCCGAAGTAGACGATCGCGAACATCAGCATCGCCGCGGTGGGGGCGAGGCTGGAGACGCCGTCGATGACGTAGTCACCGAGGTGGGCGCCCTTGCCGACGAGCACGCAGAACAGCGCGGGGATCAGCACGAGCGCCGCGATCGGCGACATCTTCTTCAGCATGATCAGGACCAGGAAGGTCGCGATCATGGCGAAGCCGAGGATGGTCAGCATGAGTTGAGTACCTAACGTTCGCCTTTGAACATCCCACCCGGGACCGGCGGTGCGATGACGTTAGGTGCCCTCCGACGGCGTTAACAAGATGTTGACACGCGAGCAATAAGCGCAAAACTCCTGGTCACGGGGTCGGGGCTCATGAGATCGGACTCAGCTCGACGGGGACGCCGTTGAGGACCGCGTTGCCGGACAGCGGGTCGAGCAGGCGGCCGTCGAGGAGCTGGTTGACGTTGACCCCGGGGTCGGTCGCGGCATGGCTGAGGCGGGTGCCGGGGCGGTCGTGGCCCCAGCCGTGCGGCAGGCTCACCACACCCGGCCGTACGGCGTCGGTGACCTCGGCGGCCACGGTCACCTCGCCGCCGGCGCCCTTGACCCGCACCGCCGTTCCGTCGCCTATGCCGAGCCGTTCGGCGTCGACGGGGTGGAGGTGCAGGGTGCAGCGGTTGGAACCGCCGGTCAGGGCCGGGATGTTGTGCATCCAGCTGTTGTTGGAGCGCAGGTGGCGGCGGCCGACCAGGAGCAGTCCGGCGGGGCGGTCGGCCAGCGCCCGGCGCAGCCGGGGCAGGTCGGCGGCGATCGGGCCGGGCAGCAGCTCGACCTTGCCGCTGCGGGTCCTCAGCGGCTGCGGCAGGCGCGGGCGCAGCGGGCCGAGGTCGATGCCGTGCGGGTGGGCGAGCAGCTTGTCCAGGGTCAGCCCGTCGGGGCGTACGCCGAACCCGTCGCCGTAGGGGCCGAGGCGCAGCATGAGGTCGAGCCGGCGCTCGGGGCCGTCCGCGCCGGTGAGCCGTGCGGTCAGCTCGCCCGGGTCGCGGCCGTGCACCGGGGAGTGCGGTGTGCGCACCGCCTTGCCGAGGGTCTGGGCGATCGCCAGGTCGTCCACGACGGCCGGGTCGGTCCCGCCGGTGCCGGTGACGGCGAGGATCAGCCGGGCCATGATCTCGGTCTCGGCCATCCGGCCGGGTTCCAGCGGGACGGCGGGGCGGGTGTAGCGGACCTGGTCGCGGACGGCGAGGGTGTTCAGGGCGAAGTCGTGGTGCGGGCTCTGCGCGGGCGGGGGCGGCGGCAGGACGACGTGCGCGTGCCGGGAGGTCTCGTTGAGGTACGGGTCGACGCTGACCATGAAGTCGAGACCGGCCAGGGCCTTGTCGAGGCGGTCGCCGTCGGGTGCGGACAGCACGGGGTTGGCGGCGACGGCGACGAGCACGCGCAGCGGTCCGCCCCCGGCGGCGGTGTCCACCGCCGTGGTGCCGGCGGTGCCGTTCTCCTCATCGGCGGCAGTGCCGGTCTCCGCGGCGGTGGCGGTGTCGATCTCCTCGGCGAGGGCGGCCAGCGGCAGTTCGCCCTTGGCCTCCGGGTGTCCGCTCACCCGGGAGTGCCAGCGGCCGAGCGCGAAGCCGCGGCCCGGTCCGGCGGGGCGCGGCGTGGGCGCGGTGGCGGCCTGCGGGAAGAGCGCGCCGCCGGGCCGGTCGAGGTTGCCGGTGAGCACGTTGAGGACGTCGACCAGCCAACTGGCCAGGGTGCCGTGGGCCACCGTGCAGCTGCCGATGCGGGCGTAGACGGCGGCGGTGCGAGCGGCGGCGAGCTCACGGGCGAGGGCGCGGATCGTGCCGGCCGCCACGTCGCAGCCGGGGGCGACGGCCTCGGGGGTGAAGTCGCGCAGTTCGGCGCGGAGTTCGGGGACGCCCTCGACCTGCGGGGCGAGTGCGCCGAGATCGGTCAGCCCCTCCTCGAACAGCACGTGGGCGACGGCCGCCAGCAGCAGCGCGTCGGTGCCGGGGCGGATCGCGACGTGCCGGTCGGCGAGCTTCGCGGTACGGGTGCGGCGCGGGTCGACGACGGTGAGGGTGCCGCCGCGCGCCCTGAGCGCCTTGAGCCGGCCCGGGAAGTCGGGGGCGGTGCACAGACTGCCGTTGGACTCGACCGGGTTGGCGCCGATGAGCAGGAGGTGGTCGGTGCGGTCGAGGTCGGGCACCGGGATCGCGTTGGCGTCGCCGAAGAGCAGTCCGCTGGAGACGTGCTTGGGCATCTGGTCGAGCGTGGAGGCGGTGAAGACGTTGCGGGTGCCGAGGGCGCCGATGAGCAGGGACGGGTAGAGGGCGCCGGCCACGGTGTGCACGTTGGGGTTGCCGAGGACGACGCCGACGGCCGCCGGACCGTACCGCGCCAGCAGCGGCCGGATGCCGTCGGCGACCGCGGCGAACGCCTCCGCCCAGCTCGCCTCGCGCAGTTCGCCGTCACGCCGCACCAGGGGCGCCCGGAGCCGGTCCGGATCGGCGTCGAGGGCGCCGAAGGAGGCACCCTTGGGGCAGATGAAGCCGCGGCTGAAGACGTCGTCGCGGTCACCGCGGGCAGCGGTGACGCGGGTGCCGTCCAGGGTCAGGGTCAGGCCGCAGGTGGCCTCGCACAGGGGGCAGATGCGCAGGGCGGTGCGGGTCACGGGTCCTCCCGGAGGCGACGGCGGTGGCGCACGGACGTGGAGCATGGGACCGGCCCCGAGCATACCGACCGGTACGCATGCCGGGGAGGGGGTGACGGGGAACGGCACCGGAACGGTCCGCGAACCCCGGCGGACGGCCAACCGGTGGCGGTGGCGTGGCGGTGGCGACCAGCCGGTCCAGGGCCAGTCCAGGTACGGGTCCACGTCCAGGTCCCGGCCGCCGGCTACCCGGTGACCGTCGCGGCCAGCCGGTCCAGGGTCCGGGCCGACGGGGACCCCGGGTCGGCCGTGAGCAGGACGACCTCCTGGTCGTCCTCCGGGACGAGGAGGACGTCGCAGTTGAGCCGGAGCCGGCCCGCCGCCGGGTGGTCGAGGGTCTTGGTGCGGTGGCCGGGCGCGTGCACCGGCCGGGTCTCCCAGAGCTCGCGGAACTCCGCGCTGCCGGCCCGCAGTTCGGCCAGCAGCGCGGCGAGCCGGGGGTCGTGCGGGTAGCGGTCGGCGGACCGGCGCAGCCGCCCCACCACGATCCGCCCGAACTCCTCGTGGCTGGAACTCTCGTACCCCGGCCGCTCGCCGAGGAAGCGGCGCCGGGCCAGGTTCGGCGTACGTCGTCCGGGGCCGGCTCCGAGCAGGGCGCGGGCCAGCGGGTTCCAGGCGACGACGTCGTAGGCGGCGTCGGTGACGACCGCGCCGGTCCCCGGCAGCCGCTCCAGCATCCCGGCCACGTGCGGGCGCACCCGCCGGACCGCGCCGGTGGCGGGCGGCGATCCGGCCGAGGCCGCCGCGGGCGCCGTACGGCTGGCGCTGCTGCCGGACGACGGGCCGTCCGGCGCGTTCTTCTCCTGGGACGGGACGCCCGTACCGTGGTGACGGCGGGGTGACCGTCAGTCGAGTACGCGGCCCAGATAGGCCCGCAGCAGTTCCCGCGCCTCGTCGATGATCTTCTGGTCGCCGTCCGGCGCGACCCGGAAGGCGAGCTGGACCAGGGTGTCGGCGGTCTCCACGGCGATCAGGAAGACCCGCCGCAGATCGTCGTCGGGGCGGCGGCCGAGTGAGCCGGCCAGCAGGTCGGTGAGGCGGTCGGCGACGCGGTGGTTGGGCGCGGCCTGGCGGTCGCCGACCGGTATCTGGTTGCCGAAGTCGACCAGCGAGAAGCCGGGCGCGGTGCGCTTCATCGCGAGGTACTCGTCGAGGACCGTGTCCAGCGCCGTGCGCCAGCCGCCGTCGCCGGCCCGCTCCAGCCGTTCGGCCACACGTCGCGTGAAGCGTTCCAGGTTGCGCTGCGCCAGCGCGTCGGCCATCTGCCGCTTGTTGCCGAAGAAGCGGTACACCGAGCCGATCGGGACGCCGGCCCGCTCGGCCACGGCGCGGGTGCTCAGCGCCTCGTAGCCGACCTCGTCGAGGAGGTCGGCGCAGGCGTCGAGGATCCGGGTCAGGCGTTCGGCACTGCGCCGCTGGACGGGGGCGCGGCGGAGCGGGGTCGCGGGGGGCACGCCGTTCATGATGCCCGCTCGCCGTCGCCCGGCGCACCGGGGGCCGTGCCGGCCGCATCCGCCACCGGGGCCGCCGTCGCGCCGCTCGCGCCTGCCACCGTCACACCCCCCACGCCCGCCACCGAGCCCACCACCGTCACGCCACCCACGCCCGCCACCGCCACGCCGCCCAGGGCTCCCGCCGGGTCCGCCGTAGTCGTGCCGGCCGGGTCCGCCGTCGCCGGGTCCGCCGTCGTCGTGTCCGCCGGGTCCGACGCCGTGATGTCCGCCGTGTTCTCGACGGGTTTGCCGTCCACGGCCCACACCGTGCCGTCGTCGGCGTACAGGCGGGCGGTGACGTGGTGGGTGCCGCGCGGGACGAGGCGGGCGGCGAGGCGGTGGCCGGGGGTGCGCAGCCGGCTGACGAGTTCGCCGTCGACGTAGAGGTACGCCAGTCCCCGGCCGGCCGCCGCCGTGGCCGGGGTGCCGGCGGGCGAGAAGCGGAAGCTCCGGACGGTGAGCCGTACCCGCCAGTCGCCGTCGGCCTCCGGCTGCACCTCGATGCCGACCTCCGGGGCGTGCTCGCGGTCGACCTCGCGCAGCCGCCGGCCGTCCTCGTCGGTGTCGTCGAGGAGCCGGCCCGCCGACGCGGTCGCCACCGGCCGGTCCGGTCCGTCCTTCCCACTGGTCCCGCAGCTCACGGATCCGGTCAGCAGCAGGACACAGACCGCGAGCGCGGCGAAACTGCTCCGCGTCCACGACATGTCCGCGAGCGTAGAACACGAGTCCGACCGGCCGAATCCCCCGGGAGGACGGGTTCCGGTCATCCTCTGCGCCGGCCCCGGCGGCCGCGCGGGACCTCTTGCGCACCGGTGACCGCAATCCTATGGTTCTGCACAGGAATCGAAGCACCGGCATCGGCTCGCGACGGACCTGCGAGGGAGCGACCATGGGCGCGGACACGCGAAAGACCGCGGCGGGACTGTCCTACCTGTCGGGATTCGGCAACGAACACAGCTCCGAGGCCGTGCCGGGCGCCCTGCCCGAGGGCCGGAACTCGCCGCAGCGCGCCCCGCTCGGCCTGTACGCGGAGCAGCTCAGCGGCACGGCGTTCACCGAACCGCGAGCGCACAACCGCCGCTCGTGGCTGTACCGCGTCCGCCCCTCCGCCGCGCACCCGGCGTTCACCCGCGCGGACAACGGCGCGCTGCGCACCGCGCCGTTCACCGAGTCCGTGCCCGATCCCAACCGGCTGCGCTGGGACCCGCTGCCCGCGCCGCCCGCCGGCACCGACTTCCTGGCCGGCCTGTGGACCCTCGGCGGCAACGGCGACGCGACCCAGCGCACCGGCATGGCGGTGCACCTCTACCACGCCACCGCCGACATGGACCGGGTCTTCAGCGACGCCGACGGCGAGCTGCTGATCGTCCCGGAGCGCGGCGGTCTGCTGCTGCGCACCGAGTTCGGGGTGCTGGCCGCCGAGCCGGGCCAGGTGGCGCTGCTCCCGCGCGGCGTCCGCTTCCGGGTGGAGCTGCTGGACGCCACCGCCCGCGGCTACGTCTGCGAGAACTACGGCGCCCCCTTCCGCCTCCCCGACCTCGGCCCGATCGGCGCCAACGGCCTGGCGAACGCCCGGGACTTCCACGCCCCGGTGGCCGCCCACGAGGACGTCGAGGGCCGGGTGGAGGTGGTGAACAAGTTCTGCGGCAACCTCTGGACGGCCGGCTACGACCACTCCCCGCTGGACGTCGTCGCCTGGCACGGCAACCTGGTCCCGTACGTCTACGACCTGCGCCGCTTCAACGCCCTCGGGTCGATCTCCTACGACCATCCCGACCCGTCGGTCTTCACCGTGCTCACCTCGCCGTCCGACACCCCCGGCCTGGCGGGCGTCGACTTCGTGGCCTTCGTGCCGCGCTGGCTGGTGGGCGAGGACACCTTCCGGCCGCCGTACTTCCACCGGAACGTGATGAGCGAGTACATGGGGCTGATCGAGGGCGCCTACGACGCGAAGTCCGCCGGTGCGGGAGGGTTCGTGCCGGGCGGCGGCTCGCTGCACCCCATGATGTCGGCGCACGGCCCGGACCGGGAGACCTTCGACCGGGCCAGCGCCGCCGAGCTGCGGCCGCAGAAGGTCGACGACGGGCTGGCGTTCATGTTCGAGACGCGGTGGCCGGTGACCCTGACGCCCGCGGCGGCCGGGGCACCGCAGCTGCAACAGGGCTACGACGACGTGTGGCGGGGCCTCGAACGTCACTTCCGCCCATGACGACACCCGAAACCACACCCGAGGCGTCACCCGAAACCACACCCGGGGCGACACCCGAAACGACTCCCGAGACGGCACCTGAGACGGCTCCCGAAACGACTCCCGAGACAACACCCGTGACCGCCTTCGCCCCGGACTCCCTGGTCCTGAACCGCAAGCTGCCGCTGTGGTACCAGGTGTCGCAGTCGCTGCGCGCCTCCATACTCGGCCGCGCGCCGCACGACCCGCTCCGCCTGCCCACCGAGGAACGGCTCGCCGGGCACTACGGCGTCAGCGTGCTCACCATGCGGCAGGCGCTGAAGGAGCTGGAGGAGGAGGGGCTGATCACCCGGCACCGGCGGCGCGGCACCTTCATCGAGCCGCAGGTGGCGCGGGCCGCTCCGGTGCGGCTGCTCGGCTCGGTGGACGCGATCGTGGCCCAGCAGTCGGGGATGCGCAGCGAGCTGCTGGCACACGGCAGCGGGCCGGTGCCCGCCGGGTTCGGCGACTGGTTCCCGGACCTGACGGAGGTCGCGACGTACCACCGGCTGCGCGGGGACGCGGAGACGGGCGAGCCGACCAACCACGCCCGCAACTGGGTCCGGCCCGAACTCGCCGCCCGGATCGACCCCGACGACCTCACCCGGCTGCCGATGACGAAGGTGCTGCGGGACGTGGTGGGGGTGGCGGTCGGCCGGATCACGGACACGGTGGAGGCGCGGCTCGCGGACCCGGAGACGGCCCGGCTGCTCAACGTCCCGCTGCTCAGCCCGATCCTGCACTACACGGGTATCACCCGGGACCCGGCGGGACGGGTGCTGGACGTGGCGGTCATCCACTACCGGGGCGACCGTTTCTCGTTCGGCGTCACGCTGGACGCCACCTGAGGCCGGGCGGGTCCGTCGTACGATGCCCAGCGTGACGCACGACGACGCTCCGCCGCTGGCGGACCTCATGCCGTGGTCCGTCGCACCGCTCCGGCTCGGCCGGGGGTGGCCGACGGCGCCCGACCCGGCGTCCCTGAAGGCCCGTTGGGACGCGCTGCTGAAGGCCGAGGGGCCGGACCGCGCGGCCCTGTTCGAGCCGACCCGGTCGCGGTCGCCGCGGACGGCGGTCGGGCAGTTGCCGGGGGTCGCGGCGGGCACCGGGCGGCTGGCGCGGGCTTCGGGGCCGTGTCCGGAACCGGTGCGGGTGCTGCGCGCGCCCTTCGACGAGCAGTGGCTGATCCCCGACCACCGGCTGATCGACGCGGCCCGCCCCGAGCTGTGGCGGGTGGCGGACACGCGGCAGGTGTTCGCCGTCGAGTCGCCCGGCACCCCGGGCGGGCTGCTGGCCACCTCGCTGCTCCCGCTGTTCGGCCCCGGCCGGATCCGTCCGCTCTACCGCCGCCCCGGCGGCACCGAACCGAACCTGGCCCCGGGCCTGCTGGACCACCTGACCGCCCGGCTGGGCAGCCGCCCCGCGCCGCTGGACATGCTGGCCTGGATCGTGACGGCGGTCCGCGAGGACGACCTGGCCGTTCCGCTGACCTCGGACCCCGCCCGCTGGCAGCACGGCGTGCGGCTGGGCCGGCGCGCGCTGTGGCTGCTGCGCCGCGACGGCGAGCGGCCCAAACTCCCCGGCGGCCGCCGCCCGTACGTCCGCGCCCCGCTGCCGCCGCGCCCGCTGACCCTGCGCTACGACCGCGACGAGGAGGTCCTGCACCTCGACGAGGGCCGGATCTCCCCGGTGCCGCCGGACGCCTGGGAGTTCACGGCGGGCGGCGAACGGGTGCTGGAGCAGTGGTTCGCGGCGCGCACCGCCGAGGGCGAGCCGGGCACGCTGGCCGCGATCCGCCCGGCCGGCTGGCCGCAGACCTGGACCTCGGAACTGCTCGAACTGATCACGGTCCTGGCGCTGCTGGCCGAAGTCCGCGCGGAACGGGCCGCCTTCACGGTGCCGGACCCGGTCACCGCCGCCGAACTCCGCGAGGCCGGCGTCCTCCCGGTCCCCCGCCCGGCCCGCGCCCCGGCCTCCGTACTGGACCGCCGCGAAGAGGGCCCCGAGGGGCAGTTGGCCCTGCTGTGAGGCGCTGCCCGAACCGGCGGTCGGCGCGCCCGCGCAGAACCGGGCAGAACTGGGCGGCTCACCCGAACCCGTTGAGCACCCGCCGCAGCGCCTCCTCGAACACCGCCTCCAGGTCGATCGGGCCCGCGTCCTCGGTGAAGGCCGCCGCGAGCCGGGGATAGCCGCCGCCGGCGAGTCGCGAGCCGAGGTAGGAGATCCGCGCGTGCTGCTCCTGCGCCGCCGACCAGGGCAGCGAGCGGGTCCGCTCGGCGGTGGCCAGCTCGTTGCTCACATACGTCGTCACCACGCCGTTCACCAGCGCGATCAGCTGCAACTTGGTGCCGTAGGGCGCGTCCAGCGGGTCCAGGCAGGCCAGGCAGTGCTCCAGGTAGCGCAGGGCGTTGGGGCTGAAGCCGTAGACCGGGGACATCAGGCGCGGCAGCCAGGGGTGGGCGTGCATCAGGGCCCGGGTGTCGCGGGCCACGCGGAACATGTCGGCCCGCCAGTCGCCCGTCGGCTCCCACGGCGCGTGCTCGCCGCTGACGGCGTCCACCATCAGCTCGTGGAGGTCCTCCTTGCGGGGGACGTAGTTGTACAGCGACATGGTGCCGCAGCCCAGCTCGGCCGCGACGTGCCGCATGGAGACCGCGTCCACTCCCCCGGCGTCCGCGAGCCGTACCGCGGCGGCCGCGATGTCGGCGCGGGTGAAACCGGGCCGCGGTCCTCGGCCGGTGCGCTCCGGGCGCGCCCAGATCACTTGGGGTTCGGCCGCTCGGCCCGCCATCGATCATCACCTCGGTCACCATCCTAGTTACGTACAGCGTACGTAGTGCGCTATGGTCGGCACATGGCTTCTACGTACGCTGTACTTAGTGAAGATCTGGAGAAGCGCTTCGGCGAGGTGCGCGCGCTGCGCGGGCTGGATCTCGCGGTGGCCGAGGGCACGGTGTGCGGCCTGCTCGGGCCGAACGGGGCGGGGAAGACGACGGCGGTGCGGCTGCTGACCACGCTGCTGCGCCCGGACGCCGGGTCGGCCCGGATCGCCGGCCACGACCTGGTGCGCGAGGCGGCGGCGGTACGGCGCCGGATCGGCGTCACCGGGCAGGACGCGTCGGTCGACGGGGATCTGACCGGGCGGGAGAACCTGCGGCTGTTCGCCCGGCTGCACCGGGTGCGGGACGCGGCCGGCCGGGCCGGTGAGCTGCTGGAGCGGTTCGGGCTGACCGGGGCCGCCGACCGGCCGGTGTCCACCTGGTCGGGCGGTCTGCGCCGCCGCCTCGACCTGGCGGCGAGCCTGGTCCGCCGCCCCGACGTGCTGTTCCTGGACGAGCCGACCACCGGCCTCGACCCGGTCAGCCGCAACCGCATCTGGGAGGCGGTGCGGGCGCTGCGGGCCGAGGGCACGACGGTGCTGCTGACCACGCAGTACCTGGAGGAGGCCGACCGGCTCGCCGACGACATCGTGCTGATGGACCGGGGCCGGGTGGCCCGCACCGGGTCGCCCGCCGAGCTGAAGGCGCTGGTCGGGGCGCGCGCGGCGGCGGTCGTCACGCACCCGGACGCGCTGGCCCCGGCGACCGCCGTCCTCGGCCGCCTCACCGGCGCCGAACCGGTCCTGGACCACGAGCGGCTGGCCGTCGGCGCGGTCAGCACCGACCCGGCGCTGACCCTGCCCCGGCTGGTGCGGGCGCTGGACGCGGCAGGCGTGCCGCTGGCCGACGCGAGCCTCAGCCCGCCCACCCTGGACGACGTCTTCCTGCGCCTGACCGGCGCCACCGACAAGGAGTTCGCGGCATGAGCACCCTGGCGCACGGCCTGGCGCACGACGGCACCGCGCTGCTGGGCCGGCAGCTGCGGCGGGCGCGGAACAACCCCGGGCTGCTGATCCTCACCCAGACGATGCCGGTCTCGATGCTGCTGTTCTTCGGGTACGTCTTCGGCAGCGCGCTGGCGATGCCGGGGGCGCGGTACCGGGCGTTCCTGGTGCCGGGGCTGCTGGTGGCCACGGCGGCGGGCGGGATCATGACCGGCATGTTCCAGGCGGCCCAGGACACCCACCGGGGCGTCACCGACCGGCTGCGGACGCTGCCGGTGAACCGGGCGGCGGTGCCGCTCGCCCAGGCGGTCGCGGACCTGACGCTGACGGCGGCCGGTACGGTGCCGTTCCTGCTGGTGGGGCTCGCGGTGGGCTGGCGGGTGGAGGGCAGCGCGCTCGGCGCGGCGGGGGCGCTGGCGCTGTTGCTGCTGTTCCGGTTCGCGTGCGTGTGGGCCGGGATCTTCCTCGGCCTGCTCACCCGCAGCGAGGAGGCGGCCGGCCAGCTCGGCGGCGCGACCTTCCTGCTGCCGCTGCTGTCCAGCGCCTACATCCCGACCGAGGGGCTGCCGGGCTGGCTGCGCACGGTCGCCGAGTGGAACCCGATCAGCGCGGTGACGACGGCCCTGCGGGACCTGTTCGGCAACGCCCCCGTACCGGCGGGCGCCGCCTGGCCGGTGGCCCACCCGGTGGCGGGGTCGCTGCTCTGGTGCGCGGTCCTGCTGGCGGTCTTCGTCCCGCTCGCCGTACGCCGGTACGCGCACGGCGAGCGCTGAACCGTTCGCGTCGGGCCAGGACCGGCCGGTCCGCTTCAGGAACCAGTGGGTGGGAGGGAAAACGGGAGTGCCCGCGCTCGGGACCGCACCGGGGCGTCACCGCGTGCCGTGGGGATGGCGGACAACGGGTGCGCGGCGTGACGCCGGACGGTGTGGCCTCTTGAGCGCGGGCCTCAGCTGTTGCCGAACAGCGAACGACGCAGTCGGCGCAGTGGCGCGAAGAGCGAGACCCGGCGGACCCGGGCCCGCCTGGCGCTGTGCTCACGCGCGGGCTCCCGCGCGATCAGCTCCCGCATCAGCGAGGTCGCCTCGACCGTCTCGCGCTGGGGCACGGCGGGACCGCCGAGCACCGCGAGATGCCGGTCCAGACGCGAACTGGTCGCGCTGCTCCCGCAGGTGATCGCAGGGACCCTGGCCCTGCTGCGCACTGTTATCTGTTCCATGTCACTCCCCACCCGTAACGAGTCCACCCGGCCCGGGCAGGCTAACCCTATCTCCCCCGCGAGGCTCCCGTGTATCGCGGTCGCAGTAATCACCTACCCCACAAGGGTGTTGACGATTACTCTCCGAATCCAACCGATTCCAGGGCGAGTTGGACAATCGGGTGGCTGGTGGGCCGTTTCGAGCCGCCGTCGGGTTCCACGGTCACCGCCAGTGCCGACGCGGATCGGTCGAGGCCGGAGGCGATCAGTGGCGTGTCGGCGGCGAAGAGGCCCAGGGAGCGTGGTGGTGTG
This sequence comes from Streptomyces sp. NPDC023723, assembly GCF_040639815.1. Classification (NCBI taxonomy): domain Bacteria; kingdom Bacillati; phylum Actinomycetota; class Actinomycetes; order Kitasatosporales; family Streptomycetaceae; genus Streptomyces; species Streptomyces sp. NPDC023723. The sequence continues at coordinate 49,748 of NZ_JBFAAP010000021.1, read as the reverse complement.
CCGGGGCGCATGAGCCACAACTGATGCACGCGGTCGCCCGGTGGAGCGTCGTATCCGCGCAAGGTCACCACCGCGCGCCCCTCGGCGGCGGAGGCGATCACGCCGATGCCGTGTCCCCGGGCGTCCCGGCCGGTGGCCGCGCGGGCGTCCGGGGCGGCCAGCACCTGGGCGATCCGGCCGGCCCGGTCGCGCTCCGCGGCCAGCTCGCCCCGGGTCCGGTCGGCCTGGACGGCGAACAGGGCGGCGACGACGAGCGCGGCGGCGGCCGTGGCGGTGGCGAGCGGCACGAACAGGGGGCGCCGGGACGGACCGGCGGACGGACCGGCGGCCCCGGGGGTGTCCCGCGCGCGGGGCGCGAACAGCCTTCCCGGGCCGGTCCCGGGCGCCCTGCCGGTGCCGGTCCCGGGCGCCCTTGCGGTGCCGGGCGCGGGCGCCCTTGCGGTGCCGGGCGCGGGCGGTGCCTCCTGCGGCGTCGTACGGACCGCCGCCAGGACCCGGGCGCGCAGTGCCGCCGGGGCCGGGGCGGCCGTTGCGCGGCCGAGGCGGGCGGCGTCCTCGGACAGTTCGCGCACCTCGGCGGCGCACCGGCCGCAGCGCTCCAGGTGCCGTTCGAAGCGCTGCCGTTCGGCGGGCTCCAGCGCGTCGAGGGCGTACGGGGCGGCCAGTGAGTGCGGGCCGCCCCGGCGTCCCGACCGGTTCCGGATCTTCACGCCGCGCCCCCCAGGCAGTCACGCAGCCGGGTCAGCCCGTCGCGCATCCGTGTCTTCACCGTGCCGAGCGGCAGCGAGAGCCGCTCGGCCACCTCACGGTAGGTGTAGCCGTCGTAGTAGGCCAGGGTGACCGACTGGCGCTGGAGGGCGGTGAGGCGGCCCAGGCAACGGCGCACCCATTCGCGTTCGAGGCCCGCCTCGACCTCCTCGGTGACCTGGTCGAAGACGGGGTGGTGGGTCCGCCGCGCCTCCCGTCGCTCGCGTTCGCCGGCCGCGCGGGCGCTGCGCACCCGGTCGACGGCGCGGCGGTGGGCGAGGGTGAGCGCCCAGGACAGGGCGCTGCCCCGGGCCGGGTCGAACCGCCCTGCCGAGCGCCACAGTTCGAGCAGTACCTCCTGGGCCACCTCCTCCGACTGCGCGGGGTCGCGCACCACCCGCCGGACCAGGCCGAAGACCGGCCCCGACACCACTGCGTACAGCTCCTCGAACGCCTTCTGGTCGCCGTCCGCGACGCGTACCAGAAGTTCCTCCGCTTCCATCCGCCCCCCTTGCCTGTCCGTCCGGGTCTGTCCGTCCGGTCCCGTGCCGGCCCGCGGCGGGCCGGGTCTCGGACGGTGTTACGGATCAGCGAGCCGAAAACGCGGGCCGGTCCGACCAATCCGGCCGGGCGGCCGGTCCGAATGCCCGTGCGTCAGGCAAGTCGGCTCTGAGGACGGACGGCATGATCACTCTCTCCAGGAACGGTGCGGGACGCCCGGGCGTCGCCACCCTGATCTGCGGTGCGCTGGCCGCCGGGGGGCTCGCGGCCGCCGGGGTCACCGCGCTGGCACCGGAGGCGGCCACCGCCTCCAGCCACCGGGAGGCCCCGCTGATATCAGGGGCCCCGCAGTACGACAACACGGACGTGTACGCGTTCGTCAGTCCGGACCGGCCGGACACGACGACGATTGTGGCGAACTGGCTGCCGTTCGAGGAACCGGCGGGCGGGCCGAACTTCTATACGTTCGCCGACGACGCCCAGTACGACCTGCACATCGACAACGACGGGGACGCGCAGGGCGAGCTGCTGTTCCGCTACACGTTCGAGACGCACACCAGGAACGGGAAGACGTTCCTGTACAACACGGGCCCGGTCACGTCCCTCGACGACCCGGATCTGAACGTCACCCAGACCTACGACGTCGAGCTGATCAAGCTGCACGACCAGCGGGTGGTGTCGCGGTCGAAGGTCGCCGAGGACGTGCCGGTGGCGCCCTCGCACGTCGGGGAGGCGTCGATGCCGGACTACGGCGCGCTGCGCGAGCAGGCGGTGCGGCCGCTGAAGGGCGGCGGGCAGACCTTCGCCGGGCAGGCCGACGACCCGTTCTTCCTGGACCTGCGGGTCTTCGACCTGCTGTACGGCGGTGACCTCTCCGAGGTCGGCAACGACACCCTCAAGGGGTACAACGTCAACTCCCTGGCGCTCCAGGTGCCCACCGAGATGATCACCGAGTCGAGCGAGCAGCCGGTGGTCGGGATCTGGTCGACCACCCAGCGCGAGAACGCCCAGGGGCACTACCGGCAGGTCTCCCGGCTCGGTATGCCGCTGGTCAACGAGGTGGTCAACCCACTGGAGGACAAGGACCGGTTCAACGCGGACTCGCCGTGGAACGACGCGCAGTTCCTGACCAACGTCACCGAGCCGGAACTGCCGGGACTCCTGGAGTCGCTCTACGGGATCAAGGCTCCGGCGGAGCCGCGCGACGACCTGGTCGACGTCTTCCTCAAGGGGGTGAAGGGCCTCAACCAGCCGCCGGACGTCCGCCCGGCCGAGGAACTGCGCCTGAACACCTCGATCGAGCCGGCCGCCGAACCCGAGCGGCTCGGGGTGCTCGACGGCGACAACGCGGGCTTCCCCAACGGGCGGCGGCTGACCGACGACGTGCTGGACGCCGCGCTCCAGGTCGTCGGGGGCGAACTGGCCGGCGCGGAGAACGACCTGGGGGACGCGGTCGACGCCAACGACAAGGAGTTCGGTACGTCCTTCCCGTACGTGGCGGAGCCGACGGCGGGGTCGCGTGGACCGCGCGCCGAGGGCGTGGACCAGAACGCGGGCAACGACGTGCGCAACCAGTTGGGGGACGCGCTGGAACCGGCCGGTGCCGGCGGTTCGCAGGACACCGCCCTGATCGCCGCGTCGGCGGGGGCCGGGGCGGTGGGTGTCGCGCTGATCGGCGCCGGCCTGCTGTGGTGGCGCCGCATGCGGGACGGAACCCGCTGACCCGCCCCTGCTTCCTTGCAGCGAGCGATCCGATCGAGGAGAGGGCATGAGTCCGCGTCCGAAAGACAGTCCGAAGGACAGCACGACCGGGGAGCGGGCGACCGGCACCCCGCAGACAGCCGCCGCCGCACGGGCCGCCACCACCCGGCGCCGGGCCGGCCGAGCGGTCGGGTGTGCCGTGTCGCTCGCCGTGGCGCTGACCGCCGCCGCGGTCGTCGTCGGGGACCTGCGGGACGGCCGGAACCCGGCCCCGGTGACCGCCGCGCCGTACGGTGCCTCCGGGGCCGGGGCCGGGGCCGGGGCCGGGTCCGGGTCCGGGTCCGGGACCGGGTCCGGGACCGCGGCCGTGGGCGAGGACCTCGGCGCCGGGCTGCGCTCGCTGCGCGCGCACCTGCGGTCCCAGCCCCGGGACCACCAGGGCTGGGCGACGCTCGGCCTGGCCCTGGTCGAACAGGCCCGGACGACGGGCGACCCCTCGCGCTATCCCCCGGCCCAGCGCGCCCTGGCCCGCTCCCTGGAGCTGCGCCCCGGCAACGACCAGGCGCTGGCCGGACAGGCCGCGCTGGCCGCCGCCCGGCACGACTTCGCCGGTGCCCTCGCGTACGCGGACCGCGCCCTGGCCCGGAACCCCTACAGCGAACGCGCCCTGTGCTCCCGTATCGACGCGCTCGTCGAACTCGGCCGGTACGCCGCGGCCGCCCGCGCCGCCGACACCGCCGACGAACGGCGGCCCGGCATACCGGTCTTCACCCGGTACGCGTACGTGCGCGAGCTGCGCGGCGACGTGCGGGCCGCGCGCCGGGTACTGGAACGGGCCCGGTCCGCCGCCCGTACCCCCGGGGACACGGCCTACGTCGCCACCCAGCTCGGCCGGCTCGCCTGGAGCGGCGGCGACCACGCCGCGGCGCTGCGGCACTACGCCCGCGCGCTCGCCGCCGACGACGGCTACCTCCCCGCGCTGGAGGGCCGGGCCCTGGCCCGCGCGGCGGGCGGGGACCGGGCCGGCGCGATCGGGGACCTGGAGCGGGTCGTGGCCCGGGCCCCGCTGCCCGGCCCGCTGGTCGCCCTCGGCGAGCTGTACGAGGAGCGCGGCGAGCGGGCCCGGGCACGTGAGCAGTACGCCCTGGTCGACGCCTGGACGGCGCTGGCCCGCGCGGGCGGTGTCGAGGCCGGCCCGGACACCGCGCTCGCCGCCGCCGACCACGGCGACCGCCGGGCGGCGCTGCGCACGGCCCGCGGCGAGTGGAGCCGCCGCCGCACCGTGCACACCGCGGACGCGCTGGGCTGGGCGCTGTACGTCAACGGCCGCCCCGCGCAGGCGCTCCGGTACGCCCGCCGGGCCACCGCCACCGGCTACCGCGACGCCGCGTTCCAGTACCACCGCGGCATGATCGAACGCGCCGCGGGCGACCCGGCCACCGGCCGCGCCCTGCTGCGGGCGGCGCTGGACCTGAACCCCGGCTTCTCCCCGGCCGGCGCCCGCGCGGCCCGCCAGGCGCTGGCGGGCACCCGATGACCGTCCGCCGACTCCTCGGCCACGGCCTCGCCGCCCTCGCGGCCGGCTGCGGGCTGACGCTGCTGTCCGCGCCCGCCGCGAGCGCGCATCCGCTGGGGAACTTCACCGTCAACCGGTACGACGGTCTGGTCGTCGCCCCCGGTGAGCTGCGCGTCGACCACGTCGAGGACCTCGCCGAGATCCCGGCCGCCCAGGCCGGGCCCGGCATCCGGCGGCTCGGGCTCACCGGCTGGGCCGGGCGGCGCTGCGCACGGGCGGCACGGGACAGCGCGCTCACCGTCGGCGGCCGGGCGGTGCCGCTCACCGTCCGCGCCGCCGCCGCGCGGGTGCGACCGGGTCAGGCGGGCCTCGACACCCTGCGGCTGGAGTGCCGGTTCACCGCGCCGCTGCCGGCCGCCGCGCCGGCGACGCTCGGTTTCCGGCCGGCCGGCGCCGGCTCCGGCCCCGGCTGGCGGGAGATCACCGCGCGCGGCGACCGTACGACGCTCACCGCGTCGGACGTGCCAAAGGCGTCGGTCTCGCGGGAACTGACCCGCTACCCCCGGGAGTCGCTGGCCGCCCCGGCCGGCGCCACCGCCGCGTCGCTGCGGGTCCGGCCCGGCGGACCGGCCCTGTCCCGGGAGCGGCAGCAGGCGCCCGGGGCGGCCGTGCTGCCGGCCGGCGCCGACCGGTTCACCCGGGCCCTGGACTCGCTGGTCGCCCGGCACGACCTGACCGCCGGCCGCGCCGCCCTCGCCCTCGTCGTCGCCGCCGTCCTGGGCGCCGGGCACGCGCTCGCGCCGGGCCACGGCAAGACGCTGATGGCCGCGACGGCGGCGGCCCGGGGCGGCCGGGCCCGGCCGCGGCACGTCCTGCCGCTCGCCGCGTCGGTGACGGTCACCCACACCCTGGGGGTGGTCGCGCTGGGCCTGCTGGTCACGGCCGGTTCGGCGGCGGCGCCCTCGGTGATCGCCTGGCTGGGCGTCGCGAGCGGCATCCTGGTGACCCTGGCGGGCACGGGCCTGCTCCGCCGGGCCCTGCGCAACCGGACCCGGGGGCACCCCCACACGCACCCCCATACGCACCCCCATGCGCATCCCCATAAGCACGCCCACCCCGCCACCCCCACCCTCCGCGGCACCGTCCTGCTCGGGTTCGCCGGTGGACTGGTGCCGAGCCCCTCGGCGGTCGTCGTGCTGGTCGGCGCGGCGGCGCTGGGCAAGGCGTGGTTCGGGCTGCTGCTGGTCGTGGCGTACGGCGCCGGGCTCGCCCTCACCCTGACCGCGGCGGGCGTGGCCGTGGTCCGGTTCGGCGGCGGACTGGCCCGCGCGCTGGACCGGCGTCCGGGCCGGCCACCGGGGCGCGCGGCGGCCCTGCTGCGCGGGAGCGTGCCGCTGGGTTCGGCCTGTGTCGTGGTGGCCCTGGGGGCCGGATTGATACTGAAGGGGGCGGCAACGGCACTTGGCTGAGCTACTTTTGGGGAGATATCACGCGAGACGCACCAGACCCAGCACGAGACTCCCAGGGGGGCGCCGGTGTTCGAGGAACCCGGCGGCGAGCGTGTGATCGCCGGCCGCTACCGTCTGCTGTCCCCGCTCGGCGAGGGCGGGATGGGCACCGTGTGGCGGGCCCGCGACGAGGTGCTGCGCCGCGAGGTGGCCGTCAAGGAGGTGCGCGCCCCGGCCGGTCTGCCCGCCGGTGACGTGCAGCGGATGTACACCCGGCTGGAGCGGGAGGCGTGGGCCGCGGCCCGGGTCGCCCACCCCAACGTGGTCACCGTCTACGACGTGGCCACCGACGACGGCCGGCCGTGGATCGTGATGGAACTGGTCCGCGGCCTGTCCCTGGCCGACCTGCTGGCGGCCGAGGGCCCGCTCGCGCCCCGGCGGGCCGCGGGCATCGGCGCCGAGGTGCTGGCCGCGCTGCGGGCCGCGCACGAGGCCGGGGTGCTGCACCGGGACGTGAAGCCCGGCAACGTGCTGCTGGCGAACGACGGGCGGGTGGTGCTCACCGACTTCGGGATCGCCGTGGTGGAGGGCAGTTCCGCGCTGACGATGACCGGGGAGGTCGTCGGTTCGCCCGAGTTCCTCGCCCCGGAGCGGGCGCTGGGCCGCACCCCGGGCCCCGAGTCCGACCTGTGGTCGCTGGGCGTGCTGCTGTACGCGGCGGTGGAGGGCTCCTCCCCGTTCCGGCAGGACACCCCGCTGAGCACCCTGCGGGCCATCGTGGACGAGGAGTTGCCGCCGCCGCGCCGGGCCGGACCGCTGGCCCCGGTGATCGAGGGGCTGCTGCGCAAGGACCCGGCCGAGCGGCTGCCCGCCGACCGGGCCGAACGGGACCTGCGGCTCGTCGGCGCGGGCGGCGCCCCGGGCACGGAGACGGTGCCCGTCGTGCCGTCGTACTCACCGACGGTCGCGGAACCCGCGACGTTCGGGTCGCCGTCCGCCGCGCCCCCGGCCGGCACGGCGTCCGGTGACGGCGACACCTCGCCGGCCGCCGCCGCGCCCCGCAACCGCCGCGCCGCCGTCGCCCTGATCACCGGGATCGCGGTCCTGGTACTGGCGTTGGCGGGGCTGACGTACGCGCTGCTGAACCGGGACGACGACGGCCGGGGCGGTGGTGACAGCGCGTCGGCGGGGACGGGCGGCGCCACGCCGACGAGCCCGCCGGAGACCTCGGAGAGCGGCGGTGCGGAACCGGCCCCCGGCACGGAGACCGGTGACGGCGGGAACGGCGACGGCGACGACGGCGACGGGACGCAGACCTCGTCCGCGCCGGCGCAGTCGGTCGAGGCCGGGGTGACGGGTTCGCGCACCGAGTACGCGGGGGCCTGTCCGCCGTCCGAGGCCGAGGCGCCGGCGTTCACGGCGACGTTCCGGGTGGCGCGGCTGCCCGCCGAGGTCGTCTACCGCTGGGTGACGCCGGACGGCGCGCTGTCCGGGCAGGGCTGGAAGACGCTGTCGTTCCCGGCGGGCGGCGGCCGGGAGAAGCAGGACACGGTGGTCGTGACGACGTACGACGAGAGCGGCACCGTGGAGAGCGAGATCGGGGTCGAGGTGCGGGAGCCGGTGCGGGTCAGCTCGGACTCGGTGCCGTTCTCGGTGACCTGCGAGGGGGAGACCCCGACGGACGGGACCTCCCCCTCGGCTTCCGATTCTCCGTACTCCCGCTGACCGGGTGCCGGTCAGGCGGCGCTGTTCAGGGCCGCGAGGTAGCCGCCCGACTGGCCGGCGGCCGTCGGGTGGTAGGACTCGCCGACGTTCAGCCAGTTGACGCTGTGCAGCCAGGAGCTGCCGGAGCAGATCTCGTGACCGGTGAAGGGGCCGCGGACGTCGGCGAAGGTGAAGCCGTGGGCGGCGGCCCGCTGGGCGATCACCCGGTTGAGGTGGTCGGAGCCGGCGTTGATCGCCGCCCGTTTGGTCTCGGAGAGGCCGAGGCAGGTGGCGCCGAGCCGGTAGAAGCGCGGGTAGCCGACGACCACCACCCGGGCGCCCGGCGCCTTGGCGCGGATGGCGGAGTAGACGCTGTTCAGGTTGGCGGGCAGGGTGGAGTCGAGGTACGCCTCGGCGGTGGCGATCCGGGACAGACAGGCGCTGTCGGACTGGAGCACACAGGTCGTCATGACGTCGCCGAAACCGGCGTCGTTGCCGCCGACCGTGACCGAGACCAGGCCGGTGCCGGCGCCGAGCGGGGCGAGCTGCCCGGACACCACGTCACTCGTACGGGCGCCGGAGCAGGCGGTGAAGTCGAAGGACGAGGGGGCGTGGGCGGCCGCCCAGAGCTGCGGGTACGCCTTGGTACTGCGCTTGCAGTCGCCGCTGGCGGAGGTGTAGCTGCCGGCGCCCACGCCGGAGGCGTAGGAGTCGCCGAGGGCCACGTAGCCGGTGGCGGCGGCGGATGCGTCCGCCTGCGCGGTGGCGGCCCCGGTCAGGGCGGTGCACACGGCGAGGACGACGGCACTCAGGTATCCGACAAGTCGGGAACGTCTCATGGAACCCTCCTTTAGCAGGTTCTCTGCCACAACCGTGGTAACAGCTACGCGTGTTGACAGGAAGTGCTCATGCCAAAAATGAGTCGAAACAGCGTGCTAACAAAAGGCCGCCTTGACGATTTCCGCTGTTCTGCGCGACATTGAGGCCGCGTCATGACCGGCAAAACAACAAAAACGTGAGGGCTCGTTCCAGGCCTTGCCATACGGGTTCAATCGTCAATATCGTCATACATCTCACTCGCATCGGTACCGTCACTACGCGGCTCTAGGGGAGGGCTCAAGACCGCGACGGTCCCGGGGCGGGGCGCGGTAGGGGGGTGCCGTGCTCGGTGACCGATCCACCAGCCGAGCCGGTCGTGCCGCGCGGTCGGCTGCCGTTTTCCGCAGTCGGCCAGTTTCGCCAGCTCACTGGCGCGCACGGAGCGTTGCCGCTGCCGTGCCGTGAGTGAGACCAACCCCCCTTTCGAACCGGACACACAGCCGGACCGCCCCTGGGGCGGGCGGTCCGCCGGACGAGAGGGACCAGACTCATGAGCTCAGTACTTCAGCCGCCGGCCACCGGCAAGGACCCGTCGGGTGCCGCCAAGTACCGTCCCGTCTCCTCGCATCTGGCCATCGCGCCACCGGTGAGCGTGGTCATACCGGCGATGAACGAGGCGGAGAACCTGCCGTACGTCTTCAAGACACTGCCCGACTGGATACACGAGGTCGTCCTGGTGGACGGCAACTCCACCGACGACACCGTCGCCGTCGCCCGTGCACTGCGGCCGGACGTCAAGGTGGTGGAGCAGCGCGGCAAGGGCAAGGGGGACGCGCTGATCACCGGCTTCCAGGCGTGCAGCGGGGACATCATCGTGATGGTCGACGCCGACGGCTCGGCCGACGGACAGGAGATCGTGTCGTACGTCTCCGCGCTGGTCTCCGGCGCCGACTTCGCCAAGGGGTCGCGCTTCGCCAACGGCGGCGGCACCGACGACATGACCTTCATCCGCAAGATGGGCAACGCCGCCCTGTGCACGGTGGTCAACCGCAAGTTCGGCGCCCGCTACACCGACCTGTGCTACGGCTACAACGCCTTCTGGCGGCACTGCCTGGACAAGATCGAGCTGGACTGCACCGGCTTCGAGGTGGAGACCCTGATGAACATCCGGGTCGTCAAGGCCGGTCTGAAGGTCCAGGAGATACCGAGCCACGAGTACCTGCGCATCCACGGCGTCAGCAACCTGCGGGCGGTGCGGGACGGACTGCGGGTGCTCAGAGTCATCCTCCAGGAGCGCTCCAACCGGCGTGAGCTGCGCGGCAGCCGCGACCGGTCGCCGGTGCTCAGCACTGTCCGGGGGAAGGTGTGAGCGCTCCGGACATCTCCGTGGTGGTCTGCGCCTACACCGAGGACCGCTGGGAGGACATCCTCGCGGCGGTCGCCTCGGTGCGGGCGCAGTCCCGGCCGGCCCTGGAGACGCTGCTGGTCGTCGACCACAACGCGGCGCTGAAGGACCGGCTGGGCAAGGAGTACAGGGCGACGGACGACGTGCGGGTGCTCGCCAACGCGGGCCTCCGCGGGCTGTCGGCCGGCCGCAACACCGGCATCGCGGCGGCCCGCGGCGAGGTGATCGCCTTCCTCGACGACGACGCGGTGGCCGAGCGGGACTGGCTGCTGCACTTCGCCGGGGCCTACGACGACCCGCGCGTCATGGCGGTCGGCGGGCGGACGGTGCCGGTCTGGGCGTCGGGGCGGCGGCCGGTCTGGTTCCCCGAGGAGTTCGACTGGGTGGTGGGCTGCACCTACCGCGGCCTGCCGCCCGGCCGGGTCCGGGTGCGCAACGTGCTCGGCGGCAACGCCTCCTTCCGGCGGACGGCGTTCGACGCGGCGGGCGGTTTCGCCACCGGCATCGGCCGCGACGGCGACAAACGCCCGCTGGGCGGCGAGGAGACGGAACTGTGCATCCGCCTCACCCGGGCCCGCCCGGACGCCGTCCTGCTGATCGACGACCGGGCGGTCATCCACCACCGGGTGCCCGCGCCGCGCGAGCACTTCGGCTACTTCCGCACCCGCACCTACGCCGAGGGCCTGTCCAAGGCACTCGTCGCCCGCAGCGTCGGCACGGACAAGGGCCTGGAGTCCGAGCGCCGGTACGCCTCGCGCGTGCTGCCGGCCGGGGTGGCGCGGGGGCTGCGGGACGCGGTGCTGGCCCGGCCGGGCGGCGCGGGCCGGGCGGGCGCCATCGTCGCCGGGGTGCTCACGGCGGCGGGCGGCTATGTGGTGGGCAGCGTACGGGCCCGGCGGGGCGCGGTGACGTTCTCGTCGGCGCCGGTCCCCGCCCGGGAGGGCACGCATGAGTGACGATCCGCGCGTGCCGATCCTCATGTACCACGCGGTCGCCGCCGAACCGAACGACGCCACCCGGGCGTTGTCGGTGACCCCGGCGGCGTTCGCGCGGCAGATGGCGGTGGTGGCGGACCTCGGGCGGACGCCCGTCACCACGGCCGAGCTGGCCACGGCCTGGCGCACCGGCCGGCCGCTGCCCGCCCGGCCGCTCCTCATCACCTTCGACGACGGCTACGCGGGGGTGCACCGGCACGCCCTGCCGGTGCTGGCCGAGCACGGCTTCCCGGCCACGCTGTTCGTCTCCACCGGCTGGCTGCGCGGCCCGTACGACACCGGGGGCGCGCTGGACACCATGCTCGACTGGGGCCAGGTGCGCGAACTGGCCGCCGCGGGCGTGGAGATCGGCGGGCACAGCCACACCCACCCGCAGCTCGACCAGTTGCACGCCGGGGACCTGCGGCACGAGCTGATCCACTGCAAGGAGATCATCACCGACCAGCTGGGCAGCGCGCCGGTGTCGTTCGCCTACCCCTACGGCTACTCCGACCGCCGGGTGCGTACGGCGGTGCGCGAGACGGGGTACGCGCAGGCGCTGGCGGTGGGCAACGCACTGGCCCGCCGCGCCCAGGGACCGTACGCGCTGCGCCGGGTGACGGTCCGCCGCGCTACCGGCCCGGCGGAATTCGCCCGGCTGGTCGAGGGCCGGGCTCTCGCCCGTACGTTCGCCCGGGACCGGGCGCTCACCAAGGGGTACGCCGTGCTCCGCCGGGCCCGGCGGCTGCGCGGCAGGACGCTGCGGCCCGCGTTCTGACCCGGGGGCCGTACGGGGTCCCGCGCCGCGTGTACCGGGGAAACCGGGTGCACGCGGCGCCGCCGTGGCGGATCATGGCGGCATGTCAGTCAACCCGCACGACGCGCTGCCGATCCGGCTCCACGTCGACGACAGCGACTCCCCGACCGATGTCGTCGACGCGCTGTTCCTCGGCCGCTTCGCGACGGGCGAGCAGCCGTTCTCGCACGCGGCCAACATCGACCGGGTGCGCTCCGCCGCGACGCTGCTGCCGCCCGGCGCGAAGGTGCTGCGCGCCGCCCGGGACGGCGACCGCAGCGCGACACTGGCCGAGGGCGACGGCTGGACGCTGCTGATCTCGCGCTGGAACCGGGGCGCCGACGTCACGGTGACGGCGACCAGCGCCGAGCTGGCCGAGAAGGTCCTCGGCGAGGCCACCGACGGCGCGGCCGACGAACCGGAGCCGCAGCCGGAGAACGTGACGATGGGGTTCTGGTACGTCTCCCCGCGCCGCGGCCCGCACCGCACCACCCGGCAGATCTCCGCCGGTACCTGGGAGGAGGTGCGGCCCAACTACACGGCGCCGGTGGCGGACGCGATGGACCGGCTGATGAAGACCGGCCCCGAGGACATCGCGGGCCGGCTGCTCCTGCTGCACGGCCCGCCCGGCACCGGCAAGACCTCCGCGCTGCGCACGCTGGCCCGGTCCTGGCGGGACTGGTGCCAGGTGGACTGCGTCCTGGACCCGGAGCGGCTGTTCTCCGACGTCGGTTATCTGATGGACATCGCCATCGGCGAGGAGGACGCGGCGGGCAAGGACCGCTGGCGGCTGCTGCTCCTGGAGGACTGCGACGAGCTGATCCGCGGCGAGGCCAAGCACACCGCCGGGCAGGCCCTGTCCCGGCTGCTCAACCTCACCGACGGCCTGCTCGGCCAGGGCCGCAACGTGCTGGTCGGGGTGACCACCAACGAGGACCTGGAGCGGCTGCACCCGGCCGTGGTCCGCCCCGGCCGCTGTCTGGCCCGCATCGAGGTCGGCCCGCTCACCCGGTCGGAGGCGGTGGGCTGGCTCGGCGACGAGGTCGCGGGCCGGGAGGAAGCGGTGGGCCGCGAGGGCGCCACGCTGGCGGAGCTGTACGCGCTGCGCCGGGGGACGTCGCCGACCGCGCTGCCGGAGCCGCGGGACGGCACCTCGGCAGGGCTGTATCTGTAGCTGTAGCTGTGTCTGCAAGGGAGCCATGACTCTGTTCGTCGGCACGTCCGGCTGGCAGTACCGGGATTGGCGGGGCGTGCTGTACCCGGCCGGGCTGCCGGTGCGGCTGTGGCTGGAGGAGTACGCGGCGGGCTTCGCCACCGTCGAGGTCAACAACGCCTTCTACCGGCTGCCGGCCCGGGAGACCTTCGAGGCGTGGCGGGACCGGGTGCCGGCGGACTTCGTGGTCGCGGTGAAGGCCAGCCGGTTCCTGACCCATGTCAAGCGGCTGCGCGAACCGGCGGAACCGGTGCACCGGCTGATGAGCCGCGCCGCCGGACTCGGCGACCGGCTCGGCCCGGTGCTGCTCCAGCTGCCGCCGACCCTGCGCGCCGACCCGGCGCTGCTGGACGCCTGCCTGGCCCGTTTCCCGGCCGGCACCCGGGTGGCCGTGGAACCCCGGCACGCGTCGTGGTGGACACCGGAGGTCCGCGAGGTACTGCGGGCCCGGGGCGCCGCGCTGTGCTGGGCCGACGTCCGCTCCCGCCCGGTGACCCCGCTGTGGCGCACCGCCGACTGGGGCTACGTCCGCTTCCACCAGGGCCGGGCCCGCGCCTGGCCGCGCTACGGCCGCCGGGCCCTGGCCGGCTGGGCCCACCGGATCGCCGACACCTGGCCCCCGGACGCGGACGTGTACGCGTACTTCAACAACGACCCGCACGGGGCGGCCGTCCACGACGCGACGGCGTTCGCCCGGCTGGCAAGGGCGGCGGGCCTGCGGGTCACCCGGGTACCGGAGAAACGGGCATCCCGATCCTCGTGAACGCCGAGCGCGGAAGCGCCTTCAGGGGCGCGGGGCTGTGACAGGTGCGGCTCCGCCGCGTGGGCGCGACAGGCCACGACCCACCGCGGCCGGCCACGCACCGACCCACCGCGGCGCGGCACTCACCCGGTGAACGCCGCCCGCAGGGCGTCCCGCACCGCGGCCACCGCCTCCTCCTCCGAAACCCCCAGCCGCAGAGCCCGCGCGGCGAACCCCTGCGCGGCCGAGGCGAGCTCCCGCACCGCCGCCGAGCCCGCGGCGGCGACGAACGTGCCGTTGCGCCCCCGCGTCTCGATCACCCCGTCCGCCTCCAGCGCCCGGTACGCCTTGGCGACCGTGTTCGGGGCCAGCCCCAGGGACTCGGCCAGCCCGCGCACGGTGGGCAGCCGGTGGCCGACCGGCAGGACACCGGCCCGGGCCTGCTCGGAGATCTGCGCGCGCACCTGCTCGTAGGGCGCCGCTCCATCGTCGATCTGGATCTTCAGGGTCACCCCGCGATTGTCGCGTATCCAGCGGAAAATGAGAGGCGGCCGCCCGCCGCCCGCCGTAACGTGCGCGCGTATGACCGTCTCCCTGCGCGATCTGCGCCTCGACGTCCGGTCGGATGTCGAGGAGTTCGCCCGCGTCCGCCATCTGGCCCTGCCGTTCATCCTCTGGACGCCGGACGCCGTCGTCCACCACCGCACGCACACCCACCCGGACGCCCGGGCCCGCTCCCTCGTCGCGGAGGAGAACGGCGAGGTGATCGGCACGGCCCAGCTCGGCCTGGTCCACGAGAGCCCGGAGCCGGGGCAGGCGTATCTCAACGTCTACGTACGTCCGGACCGGCCGCGGCGCGGCGCCGGCGGGGTGCTGGTGCGGGCGGCCGAGGAGTATCTGGCGGCCCAGGGGGCGGCCAAGGTGTACTCCTGGGTGCTGGACGCGCCGGGCAACCGGGCCTTCGCCGAGCGGTACGGCTACCGTGCCGGACGCTCGGCCCACTTCCTCCGCCTGGACCTGTCCCAGAACTCCCTCCCGCCCCTGCAGTCCCCTCCCCCGGGCGTCGAACTGCGCACCGCCGCCGACTACGCCGACGATCCGCGTCCGCTGTTCGCACTGGACGCCGAGACGACGGCGGACGAACCCAGCGACGTCGACACCACGTTGGCGGACTACCAGGCGTGGTACGCGGAGACCTGGCGCCATCCGATGCTGAACCACGACCTGACCACCGTCGCCGTCGTCGACGGCCGCCCGGTCGCCTTCACCGCGGCCTACCGGGACGGCGGTAACCGGTACTCGACGGCGATGACGGGCACCGCCCGCGCCTTCCGCGGCCGGGGCCTGGCCAAGCTCGTCAAGAACGACTCCCTGCACCGGGCCCGGGCGGCCGGGTGCACGGAGGCGTTCACCGGCAACGACACCGGCAACGACGCGATGCTGGCCGTCAACAAGTGGTTCGGGTACGAGGTCTGCGCGACCGAGGTGCGGTATGTCCGTGAACTCGGCTGAGCCGGTGGCAGGCCCGGTGGACGTGGTCCTGGTCAAGGGCGGCCGCACGAAGATCCGTTACCGGGGCGCGCTGCTGGCCGACGACGGCACCCGGATCACCGTCCGCGCCCCGTGGTCCGGCGCGGGCGTCCGGGACTTCGGCTTCGTACGGTTCGAGCCCGGCGACGTGTTCACCGAGTACTACTGGCGCGACCGCTGGTACGCCGTGAAGGAGGTCCGGGCGGGAACGGGCACCCTGAAGGGCTGGTACTGCGACATCACCCGCCCGGCCGTGCGCACCGGCGCCGAACTGGTGGTCGAGGACCTCGACCTGGACCTGTGGCGCTCCGCGGACGGCACGGACGTACTGCGCCTGGACGAGGACGAGTTCGCCGAGAGCGGCCTGCCGGCCCGGGACCCGGCCGCCGCGGCCGCCGCCGTGGCCGCGCTGGACGACCTGGAAACCCTGGCCCGCACGGGCGGCTTCGGCCCGTTGCTGGCCTAGGAACAGGCCGCCCGGCCGCCGGCCGGGAACCGCGCGACCACCGCGTACCGCTCGTCGTCGACCTCCTTGCCCCACAGCGACGGATCGCCCGACAGCGTCTCGACCCGCGTCCGGCCGCCGAGCGGCACGAGCAGGTCCGTGAGCCGGCCGGCGGACATGCCGACCGGTGTCACGCTCCCCCACACGCCCTCGACCAGGACCAGCCGCCCTCCCGGGCGCAGCAGCCCGCGCCAGTGCCGCAGCACCTGGCCGGGGCCGGGCAGCGTCCACAGGACGTGCCGGACCAGGACGACGTCGAAGCATCGCTCCCCGACCGGCGGCGCCGCGGCGTCACCGGTCAGGAACACGACGTCGCCCCCGGCCGGTTTGGCCCGGGCCCGGGCCAGCATCGCCGGGGACGAGTCGACGCCCGTGACCCGGTGCCCCTGTTCGGCCGCGAGGAGCGCGAGGCTGCCCGTGCCGCAGCCGAGGTCGAGGACGTCGCTCGCCCGTTGCGGCAGCCAGGAGCGCAGCCGCCGGTCCCAGGATTGGCGCACCCGCGGGTCGCGCAGCCCGTGGTCCGGCTCGGCGTCGAAACCGGCGGCCGCCGCCTCCCAGTCGACACGCGCCGTAGCCGTCCCGTCACTCTCGTATGCCATGCCCCAAGGGTGACACCCACCACTGACAATCGAATCGTGACAGTCGCCACTGACAGATCACCCGCCGATGAGGAACTCTCGCGAAAAGGGTCTGCCTCCGTGAGATCGCGGAACCCGGCGGATCCGTGAGGAGGCAGCCATGCGCCGTGTCACCGTGCACAAGCCCCTGAGCTCGAAGAAGGAGACGGCCGCCCGCCGGCTCCGCGAGCGGACCGACGAGCGCCCCGCCGCCCGGCCCGAGATCCGCGCGGACATCGCCCGCACCTGGTGGCCGGACGCCTGAGCCGGCCGGCCCGCTCATGAGACCCCCGGAAGCAGCCGCTTGCGGTAGTGGACGCGGTCGTAGGGTCCGTCCACGCTCCGCTCCACGACCTCGTAGCCGTACCGCGGATAGAGCCGCTGGTTCTCCCGCATCAACGCGTTCGTATACAGCCTGATCTCGGGGAGCCGCAGCGCACGCGCGTGTGCCTCCACGAACGTCAGCAGCCGTCGCCCCACGCCCCCGCCACGGGCGTCGGGGTGGACGGCGACGCTCTCCAGGAACAGGTGGCCGGGGAACACCTCGACCACGACCAGCCCCACCACCGGCTCACCCGTGACGAACACCCGCCCCGCGGCCACGTCCGCCGCGTGATCGGCCGTCATCGGCGCCGGCTCGACGCCGACGCGGGTGCGGTACGGCCGGTAGGCGGCGTCGGTGACGGCCCGTACGGCGGGCACGTCCCGCGCGGCGGCCGGTCTGATCGTCTGGTCCGTCATGCCGTCGACGGTATCTACCTGAGCCCAGCCTGAGCACTCCCTTAACGCGACCATAAGGATCTCCGGCAACCGCCGCCAGCAGGCGTTCTCGCGGTTTTCCGGGGCTAGCGTGCTGGTCACCCCCCACGGGTTCCGGACCGCCTTTCCAGAGACCGTTTCGAGGAGTTCGCCATGCCCGCATCCCTGCCCGCCGGCCCCCGCAGAGCCGTCGCCGCCGTCGCCGCCGCCTGCGCGCTGCCCCTCGCCCTGACCGTGCTGACGGCCGCGCCCGCGGCCGCGCACGGCACGATGGGCGACCCGGTCAGCCGGGTCTCGCAGTGCTACGCCGAAGGCCCGGAGAGCCCCGATTCGGCGGCGTGCAAGGCGGCGGTCGCGGCCGGCGGCACCCAGGCGCTCTACGACTGGAACGGCATCCGCGTCGGCGACGCGGCGGGCCAGCACCAGCAGTTGATCCCGGACGGCAAGCTGTGCAGCGCGAACAGCGAGGAGTTCAAGGGCCTCGACCTGGCCCGCGCCGACTGGCCGGCCACCAGTGTGAGCAGCGGCTCGTACACCTTCAAGTACCGGGTGACGGCCCAGCACAAGGGCACCTTCAACGTGTACATCACCAAGGACGGTTACGACCCGGCCCAGCCGCTGGCCTGGGACGACCTCGACCTGTCCGCCCCGGTGGCGACGACCACCGACCCGGTCGCGGCCGACGGCTTCTACACCTTCTCCGGCAGCCTGCCCGAGCGCACCGGCCAGCACCTGCTGTACGCCGTCTGGCAGCGCTCGGACAGCCCGGAGGCGTTCTACTCCTGCTCGGACGTCACCTTCGGCGGAACCAACACCACCACCGGCACCACCAACACCGCCACCGACACGGACGACACCTCCGCCGCCGCGCCCGCCGCCTCCGCGCCCTCCGACGAGCAGATCGAGGCCGGAGCCGACAAGTCGACGGTCGAGCACCACGGCCACGGCGACCAGGACGCCACCACCACGACCGACCCGACCCCGGCGACCGAGGCCGCCGCGGACGAGGGCAACGATCTCACCGCCGCGGGCGGCACCACGAACCTCGCCGAGACCGGTGGGGACAGCAGCACCCCGTACATCGCGGTCGGCGGCGCCGCCGCCCTGGCGCTCGGCGCGGCCACCCTGTTCGCCTCGGTCCGCCGCCGCGCCGCACACGGCCGCCGCTGACCGGCCCACCGGCCGGCTACGCCGCCAACGCCCCCGGCAGCACCGCCCGCGGGCCGAACCTCGCTCGCGCGCGGTCCGCGGCCTCCTCGATGCGGCGGACCTTCTCGTCCACCGGGTCGAAGGTGAGCTGGTGGGCGGCCTGTTCGGCGGGGGCGAGGCCCTCCGCGCGCAGGGCGATCGCGCGGACCCGGGCGCGCTGGAGGCCGAGCGCCTCGTACATCTCGTACGCGGCGGCGGTGAGCGCCGCCGAGTGGGCGGTCGGTTCGCGCAGGGTGCGGGTGCGGGTGGTGGCGGTGGGGGTCCCCCCGCTCGAGCGGAGCCGAGAGTGGGGGAGGTCGGCGTAGCGCACCGTGAGGGTCAGGGTGCGGCAGATCTTGTCCAGGGCGCGCAGCCGGGTGCCCAGTTCCTCGGTGGCGGAGAGCAGGGCGCGGCGGTGCCGGGCGGGGTCGAGTTCGTCGCGGGGGAAGGAGCGTTCGGCGGCCAGGGACCGGGAGATCCCGTTGGGGACGACCCGGCCGCGGTCGACGCCGTTCGCCTGCTCGTGCAGGTCGCGGCCCGGCTTCGCGCCGACCAGGCGCTGGAGCGTGGCCAGCGGTGCGGCGGCGACCCGGCCGAGGGTGTCGAGGCCGTACTCGCACAGGGTACGGGCGGTGGCCCGGCCGACGCCGGGCAGCGCGGCGACCGGCCGTTCGGCGAGGAACGCCACCGCCTGCGCCGCCGGGACCGCGCGGACCGATCCCGGCCGGGCCTCCCGCAGGGCCATGCGGGCCAGCAGCGGGCCGGGACCGGCGCCGATCGCGCAGTCCACGCCGTACAGCGCCAGGGCGCGGACCCGGATCACCGACGCCAGCTCCACGGCGTCGCGCCCGAAGTACCGTTCGGCGCCGCGCAGATCGGCCAGCGCCCCGTCCGGCGGCAGCGCCTCGACGACCGGCGTGAACTCCTCCAGCAGCCCGAGCAGTTCCGGCAGGGCCGCCTCGTACATGGGCGGCAGGTGGAAACGTACGCAGAGGATGGTCATCCCGCACTCCCCGGACTCTGGTGCCACAGCTTCCTTCCCACCGCGGGCCCTTCGCCCGCGGGGCGCAGATCGGCCCAGGGGTGCATCTCGTACCCCGTGGACATGCGGACGGTCCGCTGCCGTTCCATCGCGTCCTGGGCGGCGGAGCCGGCCGGCGCGGGCTGCCCGTCGGAGCCGGCCAGGCGGCGGCGGGCGGCGCCGTCCTCGGGCGCGCCGCCGCCCCCGGTCCCCCCGGCGAGCCGGGCCGCGACCCCGTCCAGGCCCTCCTCCCGCCGCACCTCCAGCAGTTCGGCCAGGTTCCAGGCGGCGGCGCCCACCACGCTGTAGCTGCGCGGCCCGCGCCGCTGCACCACCCCGCGCACCAGCAGCAGCCAGGAGTGGAAGACGGTGTGCGCGCAGGCGTCGTGCGAGTCGTCGAAGAAGGCCAGGTCGACCAGGCCGGTGCCGTCGTCCAGGGTGGAGAAGATGACCCGGCGGCCGGACCGGACCGGCGGCGTCTGGGTGGCCGCCTTGGCGCCCGCGACCAGTACCGTCTCCCCGTGCCGGGCCTCGCGCAGCCGCCGGGCCGGCACCACGCCCAGTTCGTCCAGGAAGCGGCGGTGGTCGTCCATGAGGTTGCGTGAGGCGTCCATCGACAGGACGCCCAGCTCGGCGCTGAGCTGCTCCGCCGAGGTGAGGTCGGGCAGCCCGGCCTTCGCGGTCTTGCGCCCGCCGGTCAGCGGGAGTTGCTCACCGCGTCCGCCCCGGGCCCCCCGGTGCAGTTCGGTCAGGTGCAGTTGCAGGTCGCGGCGGTTGGCGCCGAACGCGTCCAGCGCGCCGACCTGGGCCAGGCGCCCGGCGAGCGGGCGGCTGGGGCGGGCGCGCTGCCAGAAGTCGAGCAGCGAGGCGTACGGCCGCCCGGCGGCGATCCGCTCCGCCTCGGCCTCGCTGATGCCGTGCACGTCCAGCAGCGCGAGCCGCAGCCCCCAGGTCTCCGGCCCCTTTGAACCGGACACCAGTTCGATCCGGTGTGCGACCCCCGACTTGTTCACGTCCAGCGGCAGGATCGGCACCCCGCGCCGCCGCGCGTCCGCCAGCAGCAGCCGCTTCGGGTACATGCCGGGGTCGTGGGTGAGCAGCCCGGCGTAGAAAGCGGCCGGGTGATGGGCCTTCAGCCAGGCCGACTGGTACGTCGGCACCGCGAAGGCCACCGCGTGCGCCTTGCAGAAGCCGTACGAACCGAACGCCTCGACGATCTCCCAGGTCCGCCCGATGGTCTCCGCGTCGTACCCGTTCGCCGCCGCGTGCTGCGCGAACCACACCCTGATCCGTCCCTGCGACTCGGGGTCGGACAGCCCGCGCCGCACCCGGTCGGCCTCGCCCCGCCCGCAGCCGGTCAGGACCGCGATGATGTCGATGACCTGCTCGTGGAAGACGACCACCCCGTACGTGCTCTCCAGCGCCGCCGTCAGGTCCTCGTGCGGGTAGCGCACCGGCGCGCGCCCGTGCCGGGCCTCGATGAACGGCCGCACCATGTCGGCGGCGACCGGCCCGGGGCGGAACAGGGAGATGTCCACGACCAGGTCGTGGAAGGTCGACGGCTGGAGGCGGCCGACCAGGTCGCGCTGGCCCGGCGACTCGATCTGGAAGCAACCCAGCGTCTCGGTGGAGCGGATCAGCCGGTACGTCGCCGGATCGCCGTCCGGTACGGCGTCCAGGTCGACCCGGGTGCCCGCGGCCCGTTCCACCTCGGCGACCGCGTGCGCCATCGCCGACTGCATCCGCACGCCCAGCACGTCCAGTTTGAGCAGCCCGAGGTCCTCGACGTCGTCCTTGTCGAACTGGGCCATCGGGAACCCCTCGCCGCTGGTCGGCATGACCGGCGTACGGGAGAGCAGGGAGGCGTCGGAGAGGAGTACGCCGCAGGGGTGCATGGCGACGCCGCGCGGGAGGGCGTCGAGCGCCTCGACCAGTTCCCAGAGCCGGCCGTACTCCTCCTGCCGGCCCGCCAGTTCCTTCAGTTCGGGCAGTTCGGCGAGCGCCGCGCGGGCGTCGCGGGCGCGGATGTGCGGGAAGGACTTGGCGACCCGGTCGATCTCGGCGGGGTCCATGGACAGCGCGGCGCCGACGTCCCGGATCGCGTGCCGCACCCGGTACGTCTCCGGCATCGCGACCGTCGCGACCCGCTCGGTGCCGAACCGGCCGATGATCGCCCGGTAGACCTCCAGGCGGCGCGCGGACTCCACGTCGATGTCGATGTCGGGCAGCACGACCCGCTCCTTGGACAGGAAGCGCTCCATCAGCAGCCCGTGCCCGACCGGGTCGGCGTGCGCGATGCCGAGCAGGTGGTTGACCAGGGCCCCGGCGCCGGAGCCCCGGGCGGCGACCCGGATACCCATGTCCCGTACGTCGTCCACCACCTGGGCGACGGTGAGGAAGTACGAGGCGAAGCCGTGGTGGGCGATGATGTCCAGCTCGTGGTGCATCCGCTCCCAGTAGGTCCGGTGGTCGCGCCGCCGGTCGTACCCCTTGCGGATCATCCCCGCCGCCGCCCGGGAGGCCAGCGCCCGCTGGGCGGTGCGGCGGCCCGCGCCGACCAGGTGCGGTTCGGGGAAGTGGACGGTGCCCATGCCGAGGTCGTCCTCGGGGTCGACCAGGCACCCGGCGGCCGTCGCCCGGGTCTGCTCCAGCAGCCGGTGCGCGGTGTTCCGCCCGAAGCCCGCGGCCTCGACGATCCGCTCGGCGGCGTCCGCCATGGCGCCCGGGTCCTTGAGCCACGCCGCCCCGGAGTCCGGTTCCCGGCTCGCGCCGACCGGGACCAGGCGGCGGGCCGCGTCCAGCACGTCGGCGACCGGGCCCTGGCCGGGGTCGGCGTACCGGACGGCGTTGGTCAGCACCGGCCGGACGCCCTGCTCGGCGGCGAAGCCGACGGTACGGGCGGCCAGCCGCAGGGAGCCGGGGCCGGTGCCGGTACGGCCGTGCCAGACGGCCTCCAGGCGCAGGTCGTCGCCGTACACCTCACGCCAGGGGACGAGCAGCCCGGCCGCGCGGTCGGGGCGGCCGGCGGCGAGCGCGCGGCCGACGTCGGAGTCGGGGCCGAGGAGGACGGTGAGGCCGTCGGCGTGGTTGTCGGGCCAGGACAGCAGCGGGGTCCCGGGACTGCGGTGCGCGGCGGAGACCAGCCCGCACAGGCCGGCCCAGCCGCGGGCGCCGTCCCGGGCGAGGAAGGTGACCCGCGGGGCCGACTCGTCGACGAAGGCACCGCCGCGCACGGGGGTGCGGCGCCGGTCCCGGCGTACGGAGGTCTCGCCGCGCTCCGGCGCCGAGGCGGGCGGCGCCACCGCCAGGTCGGCGCCGAACAGCGGGCGGACACCCGCCCGCGCGCACGCCTTGGCGAAGCGGACCGCGCCCGCGAGGGTGTCCCGGTCGGTGAGGGCGAGGGCGTCCATGCCCCGTTCGAAGGCGCGCTCGGCCAGCCGCTCCGGGTGGGAGGCGCCGTACCGCAGGGAGAACCCGGAGACGGTGCGCAGATGCGTGAAACCCGGCACACACACCTCCCGCACTGATGACCTTCCGACGCCCTATCGAACGCCTGTTCCAACTGCACCACCCACCATACCTCCATCCTCGAATGCGTGTACGACATCCGTTCGGCCCCGTCCCACCTGCGCGAAGACCCTCCGACCGGGACCGTGGGGACATGTCACACACCTCGGGCACCGGCAATCGGAACGCTTCGTTCCTCGACGAGGTGAGGGACGCCGTCACCCCGCGGGCCACTCTGCTCGTGCTCGGCGTGATCGCGCTCCAGCTGCTGTTCATCGCCTCCTACGTCGGGGCGCTGCACGACCCCAAGGCGCGGGACGTGCCCTTCGCAGTGGTCGCGCCCGGCGCCGCGGCCGGGCAGACGGTGGCCCGCCTGGAGCGGCTGCCGGGCACCCCGCTGGACCCGCGCGCGGTGGCCGACGAGACGACCGCCCGGCGAAAGATCATGGACCGGGAGCTCGACGGCGCCCTGGTCGTGAGCGCGCGCGGCACCCGGGACACGCTGCTGGTCGCCTCCGGCGGCGGCACCGCCCTCGCCACCACCCTGGAGCGCCTCGTCACCGAACTGGAGGGGACCGAGCGGCGGACCGTGCGGACCGTCGACGTGGCCCCGGCCTCGGGCCACGACTTCGACGGGCTGTCGTCCTTCTACCTGGTCGTCGGCTGGTGCGTCGGCGGCTACCTGTGCGCCTCGATCCTCGCCATCAGCACCGGCGCCCGGCCGGCCAACCCGCGCCGGGCGGCGATCCGGCTGATCGTGATGGCGCTGGTCGCGATCGTCGGCGGACTGGGCGGCGCGCTGATCATCGGGCCGGTCCTGGGGGCGCTGCCCGGCAGTGTGGTCGACCTGTGGGGGCTGGGCGCGCTGATCACCTTCGCGGTCGGCGCCGCCACTCTCGCGCTCCAGGGCGTCTTCGGGATCGTCGGCATCGGCCTGGCGATCCTGCTGGTGGTGATCGCGGGCAACCCGAGCGCGGGCGGCGCCTTCCCGCTGCCGATGCTGCCGCCGTTCTGGAAGGCGATCGGCCCGGCGCTGCCGCCGGGCGCGGGCACCTGGGCGGCCCGCTCGGTCGCCTACTTCAGGAGCAACGACCTGACCTTCTCACTGCTGGTGCTGTGGGCCTGGGCGGTGGCGGGCACGGTGATCACGCTGCTGGCGTCGGTGCTGCGCCGCCGGCGGCACGAGGCGGAACTGCCGACCCAGGCCGGCTGAACCCGGCCCGGAAACGGCGCAGGTCCCGCCCCTCGCGCGCGGGGCGGGACCTCCTTGGCACGTCAGCCGGTCAGCCGATCTCCGTCCCGGTGGCCGACAGTGCCTCCGTCACCGGCTGGAAGAAGGTCTCCCCGCCCGAGGTGCAGTCGCCGCTGCCGCCGGAGGTGAGGCCGACCGCGCTGCTGCCGGAGAAGAGGGAGCCGCCGCTGTCGCCGGGCTCCGCGCAGACGTCGGTCTGGATGAGGCCGTTGACTATGTCGCCGTTGCCGTAGTTCACGGTGGCATCCAGGCCGGTGACCGTGCCGTCGTGCACCTGGGTGGTGGAGCCGCTGCGGGTCACCGCCATGCCGACGGTGGCCTCGGCGGCGTCCGTGATGGACTGCGCCGAGCCGTCGTAGAGGTTGACCTCGCTCGGGTGGTCCACGTCGGCGGTGTACTTGACCAGCCCGTAGTCGTTGTCGGGGAACTCGGAGACCTCGTTCTCCCCGATGACCGTGCCGGACGAGTCCGACCACGAGGTGATGGCCTCGGTGCAGTGGCCGGCGGTCAGGAAGTACGGCTCGCCGCCCTTGGTGACGTTGAAGCCGAGCGAGCACCGCCCGCCGCTGCCGGTGATGGCGTCGCCGCCCGCGACGAAGGGCTGGTACTTCCCCTCGGTGCGCTTCAGTTCGGCCTTGGCGCCGAGTCCGTCGACCACCTCGGTGAGCTTGGCCCACTCGGCCTTGGAGACCGTGCGGTCGGCGGTGACGACGACCTTGTTGGTGGTCGGGTCGGTCGCCCAGGAGGTGCCCGGCACGGTGGCGTCCCGCTTGAGGGCGGTGCGCGCGCTGTTCAGGTCGGCGAGCGAGTTCTCGACGATTCTCGCCGTGGCGCCGGCCTCCTCGACGGTCCGCGCGGCGGCCGCGTCGAGGACGTTGACCACCAGGCTCTTGTCCTGGGCGTCGTAGTAGGTGCCCGCCGCGTCGGCGCCGAGGTCGCCGAGCAGGGTGGAGGCGAGCTTTCCGGCCGCGGTGGCCGACAGGGTCTCGGGGCCGGCGGACGACGGGGTCTCACTGGCGTTCGCGGACTGGAAGGTGACTGCCGTGGCGACCAGCGCGACGATGCCCGCGCCAGCCACGGCCGCCCGCCGCCTGGGTGTGCGTCGGTGCTTCAACTCATGTCCTCCTGTGGGGGGTCGGCCCGCGCGGTGATGGGGACCTCGCGGACCGGAAGGCCGGTTGACAGGCGCTTACTCTTCCGAACGGCACAGCTCGTACACAAGGTCGACTTCGAGACGTGCGCACGACAACTTCGGTGCGCACACACGACCTCCACCGTTTGCTCCCGGGCCAGGGACGATTCGCGGACGATTCGCAGAGCAAACACTCCGGGCCAAGAACCGTTCACCGGAGAGTGAGGTCTACTCCTGTCTGGATTCCACCTCTTGTGCCGCGCCCGGTGGCTGTGCGTCTACGCGCGGTGGCCCGCTCCGGCCGGTCTCCGGCGGCGCCGGCTGCTGGGCCCGCTCCAGGAACCGCAGCAGCTCCACCGGGAAGGGCAGGACGAGCGTGGAGTTCTTCTCGGCGGCGACCGCCACCACCGTCTGGAGCAGCCGCAGTTGCAGCGCGGCGGGCTGCTCGGACATCTCCTTGGCCGCCTCGGCCAGCTTCTTCGACGCCTGGAGCTCGGCGTCGGCGTTGATGACCCGGGCCCGCCGCTCCCGGTCCGCCTCGGCCTGCCGGGCCATCGAGCGCTTCATGGTCTCGGGCAGCGAGACGTCCTTGATCTCGACCCGGTCGATCTGCACGCCCCACCCGATGGCCGGGCTGTCGATCATCAGCTCCAGGCCCTGGTTGAGCTTCTCCCGGTTGGACAGCAAGTCGTCCAGGTCGCTCTTGCCGATGATGGAGCGCAGCGAGGTCTGCGCCATCTGGGAGACCGCGAAGCGGTAGTCCTCGACCTCGACCAGGGCGTCCGCCGCGTCCACCACCTTGAAGTAGACGACCGCGTCGACCCGCACGGTCACGTTGTCCCGGGTGATGCCCTCCTGGGCGGGGACCGGCATGGTCACGATCTGGAGGTTGACCTTGTGCAGCCGGTCCACGAACGGGACCACCAGGGTGAGGCCGGGCTCGCGCACCCGCGGCCGGAGCCGGCCGAGCCGGAACACCACACCGCGCTCGTACTGCTTGACGACCCGCGCCGCGGCCATCGCGCAGACCGCCGCCGCGGCCGCGACCGCCGCTCCCGCCGCCACCAGCTCCTCGACCATCACGGCCCCCCGGGTCCGAAGTGGGCGCATCGAGTGATCCGCGTATGCTCCAAGTGCACGCTTTGACCGCTCTTCGTGCGCTCTTCGACGGTAACGCCGGTTCCGGGCAAAAGGGAGCCCCCGCACGGCGATTGCCGTGCGGGGGCCGGTGGTGCCGCTGGCTGCGACCGCGGGCGGGCGGCTCAGTAGACGCTGACGCCGTAGGCGCTCAGGGCCTCGGTGACCGGCTGGAAGAAGGTCGTGCCACCGGAGGTGCAGTCACCGCTGCCGCCGGAGGTCAGACCGTAGGCGGTGCCGTTGCTGCCGTAGAGCGAACCGCCGGAGTCGCCGGGCTCGGCGCAGACCGTGGTCTGGATCAGCCCGTAGACGATGTCGCCGCTGCCGTAGTTGACGGTGGCGTTCAGGGCGGTGACCCGGCCGCTGTGGGTGCCGGAGGTGGAACCGTCACGGATGACGGTGGCGCCCACGCTCGGGGTGCCGGCGCTGGTGATGTCCACACCGTTGGCGGTACCGGGCTTGGCGACCGACGTGTTGGTGTACCGGACGATGCCGTAGTCGTTGGTCGGGAAGCTGGACCCGGCGGTGGTGCCGAGCGTCGTGGTGTGCGCCGAGTTGGACCACCAGGTGCCCGCGCCGTCGGTGCAGTGCCCGGCGGTCAGGAAGTACTGGACGCCGCTGCTGCTCTGGACGTTGAAGCCGAGGGAGCAGCGCCAGCTGCTCGCGTAGATGGCGTCGCCGCCCTGGATCAGCTTGTTGAACGTGCCGTTGGTGCGCTTGATGGTGAGCGCGCCGGCGTTGTCCCCGGCCTGCTGCTTGATCTTGGCGATCTCGGCCTGGGAGACCGTCTCGTCAATGGTGACCAGGACCTGGCCGGTCTTGCTGTCGACGGCCCAGGCGGTGCCCGGGACGTCGGCCTTCAGCACCGAGGCGCTCGCGCTCTTGAGCTCGGCGGAGCTGAAGGTGGTGGGGGTGTCGGCCGCGGTCGCGCTGGGGACCGCGATCGCGGCGGCGGCGACGAGACCGGTGGAGACGGCGATCAGCCGGGTGCGTCTCGTGATACCGCTGCGGGGGGTGGTGCGCTTGATCCTCACTTTTCGTTCCTCCACGGGGGAAGTAGGGGGCCCATTCGTGGGGTTGCCGGGCCCGTGAGGCGCAGCCAGAGGCCCCCCGGATGTCCGGATTCCGGAAACGGCGTGCCCCTGACAAGCGCTGAGTGGGAGTATTCGGCCGAACGAACGGTCGGCGCAAGGGTGCCTTTCGGCCGTCACCACTAGTACGACCGGCACGGTCGGCTCACTCAGCGCACTCGGGCCAGTCGCCGCTCTCCCGCCTCGACACCGATGTCAAGGGTGTTCCCCGGCGGCGGGAACGGACAGACGAAGTGGTCGGCGAAGGCACACGGCGGCAACTGCGCGCGGTTGAGGTCGACCGTCGTCCGGCCGTCCGGGTCCGGCGCCGGCGGGTACAGGAACCGGAAGCGGTAACTGCCGTGCCCGCTGGTGGCGTCCGCGAACACCGCCCACAGCGAGCCGTCCGCCGTGACCGCCACCTGGAGGGTCAGCTCCCGCCCGGCCAGGGTGAAGGCCAGCTCCCCGCCGAGCCCGAGGCCGCGCTCCCGCCCGTCGGCGTTGGGCACCCGCACCGCGCGTGCTCCGCCGCCGTACGCGACGAAGCGCCCCGGCACCGACCAGCGCGGGTCGTACGGCGTGGCCTCGATGCCCCGGAACGCCCGCCGCGCCTCGGCGGCCGGGTCGAAGTCCCGCACCCCCCAGACGCCCTCCCGGACCAGCACGACCAGCCGCCGCTCCCCGCGGGCCACCCGGGCCGCGCGCACCGGCCCCGCGTCGGCGGTGAGCCGTACCGCGCCGTCCAGGGGCCGGCCGTCCACGGTCAGCCCGTCGGCCGCACCGGCCGTCAGCAGCACCCCGCCGGCCTCCGCGGTCCAGGTCCCCGGGACGCCCGGGAGCCGTCCGCCGGGCCAGTCCTCCAGCCAGTGGGTGCCGGTCAGCGCGAGCGGGCCGTAGGGCGCGCAGACCGTCGCCACGCGGTCCTCGTGCCACCGCCGCCACCGCGCCCGCGGGCCGGCCGCCGCGCCGCCCGGGTCCGTCGTCGTCATGAACCGACCCTTTCACACCGGTTCACCCACCCACGCGCCGGCGAGGCGGGCGTCGGCCAGGATGGCGGTGCCGAAGCCGACGGCGCCACGGAGCCGCTGACCTGAGCCTCCGTCAACACCGATATGCGCAGCCCGTCACAATTGGTCGTGATTCGCGCGAACCATCCGTGGTCCTCGCGGGTCCTCGCGCAAAGCGAGACACAATCCACACAAGTGCGCCATTCACTGGCTCCTGAGGCGCTCCCCGAGCCGATGCCGGCCGGGCCCGACGATCCCGGAACACGGCACTCCCCCGTGCCCCGTACGACGCTGAGCTGCGGCATCGCACCCGCCGCCGGGTTCACCCGGACGCCCCGTCCCTCACCCGTCCGCCCGGAAGAGTCATATTTCACTCACGGTCAGCATCCGTTTGGGGAACGGCCCTTGGGACACAAGGACTCTCGACGGATTCGCTGTGCACCAGTACCGTCACAAACCCCCCGCGCGGCGTCTATCCACTTGGCGCGACGTCCGCATCATGGATGACCATAGGGATGCGGAAGGCACGAAAGACCGCTGAGGAAGGAGGCGTCCATGGGATCGGTACGCAAGGCGAGTGCGTGGCTCGGCCTCGTCGACGACAACGATGACGAGCGCTACTACGACGACGACTACTCCGAGGGCAACGAATCCGGGGACGCCTGGGTCACGGACCCCCGGGTCAAGGTGGCCGCGGACACGGCCGAGGAGCGGGGCCGCCGGATCGGCACGGTCACCCCGGACAGTTTCCGGGACGCCCGCGCCATCGGCGAGCTGTTCCGGGACGGCGTCCCGGTGATCATCAACCTGACGGCCATGGAGGCCGGCGACGCCAAGCGCGTGGTCGACTTCGCGGCCGGCCTGATCTTCGGCCTGCGCGGCTCCATCGAGCGGGTGTCCAGCCGGGTGTTCCTGCTGAGCCCGGCCGACACCCAGGTCATCAACGGCGAACCGGCCGCGCACCGCACGGACGGTTTCTTCAACCAGAGCTGAGGCAGGGCCGCCCCCGCCGGCCCTGCCCGCAGTGTTTCCCGGACTCCTACCGGAACGCGTCGAGTCCGGTGAGCGCCTTGCCCAGCACGAGCTGGTGCATCTCGACGGTGCCCTCGTAGGTGAGCACCGATTCCAGATTGGTCGCGTGCCGCATCACGGGGTACTCCAGGGAGATCCCGTTGGCGCCGAGGACCGTCCGCGCGGTACGGCAGATCTCGATCGCCTCCCGTACGTTGTTCAGCTTGCCGAAGCTGACCTGTTCGGGCCGGAGCCGGCCCGCGTCCATCCGCCGCCCGAGGTGATGGGCGAGCAGGATCCCCTTGTGCAGTTCGACCGCCATGTCGGCGAGCTTGGCCTGGGTGAGCTGGAAGCCGCCGATGGGCCGCCCGAACTGCTCCCGCGTCTTCGCGTACTCCACCGCCGTCTCGAAACAGGCGCGGGCCGCGCCCATCGCGCCCCACACGATCCCGTACCGGGCGTGGCTGAGACAGCTGAGCGGGCCGCGCAGTCCCGTGACCTCCGGCAGCACCGCGTCGGCGGGCAGCCGTACGTCGTCGAGGACGAGTTCGCTGGTGACGCTGGCCCGCAGGGACCACTTGTGCTTGATCTCCGGCGCGCTGAACCCGGGCCGGTCGGTGGGCACCACGAACCCGCGGATGCCGTCGTCGGTGCGCGCCCACACCACCGCCACCCCCGCCACCGACCCGTTGGTGATCCACATCTTCCGCCCGTTCAGCACCCAGTCGGTGCCGTCGCGCTTGGCGTACGTGCGCATCGCCGCGGGGTCGGAGCCGTGGTCGGGCTCGGTCAGCCCGAAGCAGCCGATGACCTCGCCGGCCGCCATCCGGGGCAGCCAGCCGCGCTTCTGTTCCTCGCTGCCGAACCGGTGGATGGCGTACATGGCGAGGGAGCCCTGCACGGAGACCAGGGAGCGGATGCCGGAGTCGGCCGCCTCCAGCTCCAGACAGGCCAGGCCGTACTGGACGGCGCTCGCGCCCGCGCAGCCGTACCCGGTGAGCGACATGCCGAGCGCCCCGATGCCGCCGAGTTCGCGGGCCAGTTCCCGGATGCCGGGCAGTTCACCGCGCTCGTACCAGTCGGCGACGTGCGGCAGTACGCGGTCGGCGGCCCAGGACCGGACCGTGTCGCGGACGGCGATGTCCTCGGGGTCGAGCAGGTCGTCGAGGCCGAGGGGGTCGGCGGGGTTGAAGGACACGGGCATGGACACCCTCCGTGGACTAAAACTAGCACTGCTAGTTACGGCTCCCGGCCGACGTTACGGCGCGTCGTGCCGCACGTCCAGCAACTCTCCCACCCACGCACCGCGAGCCGCCGACGGCGAACGAGCCCCACGAGCGACGTCCACCTGGCAACGGACAGCAAACGGGCGGTGCGCGGTGGGAGAAGGAACCGCTCACACCGAGACCCGCGACTCCACCTCGCCGCGCGGCGAAGGCACCCCCGCCGCCCCCTCGGCCCCCCGCATCCCCCGCGGCAACCGCAACGCCAGCACCGCCCCGAACACGAGCAACCCCGCACTCACCACCAACGTCACATGCAGACCGTGCACGAACGCCCCCGCCGCCGCCGACCGCAGCGCCGCCCCGCCCGGCCCCCCGAGCCGCGCGGCGACCTCGTACGCCTCCCCCAGCGACCGCCCCGCCGCCGCCGACGCCGCCGCCGGCACCCCGGGAACGTCCGCCAGCGCGGGTGCGTACGCCGCGTTCATCACCGTACCGAGCAGCGCGATCCCGATCCCGGCGCCCAACTGGTACGACGTCTCCCCGATCGCCGCCGCCCCGCCCGCCTGCTCCGGCGGCACCTCGCTCAGCATCGACTCGTACGCCCCGAAGAGCGTGGTCTCCAGGCCGAAGCCGAGCAGCACGAACCCGCCCAGCATCAGCCCGCACGCGTCGGTCCGCCCCAGCCCGGTCAGCAGCAGCACCGCCCCGGCCGTCAGGCAGAACCCGGAGCACACCGTCCGGCGCGGTCCGAACCGCCGCAGCAGCCGCGCCCCCGCCAGCCCGGCCGCCATCGCCGCGAAGGTCAGCGGCAGCAGCCGCAGGCCGGTCTGGAGCGGCGACAGCCCGAGCACCAGTTGCAGGTACTGCGCCGCGATCAGCTCCAGACCCACCAGCGCCAGCATCGCCAGCACGATGCACCCCACCGAGGTGCTGAACGCCGGCCGCCGGAACATCCGCAGGTCCACCAGCGGATACGGCCGCCGCCGCTGCCGCCGTACGAACAGGGCCAGCAGCCCGGCGCCCGCCAGCAGCGGGACCACCGTCAGGGCGCTCGCCGCCGGCTCCCCGCCGCCGAGCCGTTTGACGCCCAGCACCAGCCCGAACAGCCCGGCCGCCGCCAGCAGCGCGCCGGCCACGTCCCAGGGCCCCTGCCCCGGGCCCGCCGACCGGGGCTTGGACTCGGGCAGCAGCAGCCGCCCCACCGGCAGGCCGGCCAGCATCAACGGGATGTTGACCAGGAAGACCGACCCCCACCAGAAGTGCTCCAGCAGGAGACCGCCGAGCAGCGGTCCGACCGCCGCGCCCACCGCCGCCACCGCGCTCCACACGCCGATCGCGAGCGCCCGCTCCCGCCGGTCGGGGAAGACCTCGCGCAGCAGCGACAGCGTCGCGGGCATGATCATCGCGCCGCCGACGCCGAGCAGCGCGCGGGCCGCGATCAGCACCGGAGCGCTGCCGGCGCAGGCCGCGAGGGCCGAGGCGACGCCGAACAGCGCGTACCCCAGCAGGAGGATCCGGCGCCGGCCCACCCGGTCGCCGAGCGTGCCGAACAGGATCAGCAGCGAGGCGCAGACCAGCGGGTAGACGTCGACGATCCAGAGCAGTTCGACGGCGCCGGGCCTGAGGTCCTCGGTGACGGCGGGCACCGCCACGTGCAGCACGGTGGCGTCGAGCGCCACCAGCAGCAGGCTGACGCAGAGGACGACCAGGACCACCCAGCGGTTGGCACCGGCACCGGCCGTCCGACGGCGCGGCGTGGCGGCGGCCGCGGTCGTCCCGGACATGTACGTACCTCCAAGAAGTGGCTCGCCAGAGTACGCGAGTGCGCGCCCGCCCCACGTGGCACACCTCTCACCGGCCCCGGTCGCGGGTGTGGCGTGCGCCACTGGCCGCCCGGCCGTCCGGCGGCTCGTGCCCGGCGCCGATAATCGAGCGCGTGACCGTGACCGTGACCGAACTCGAGAAGCGCCCCGCGCCGACCCGCCCCGGCGCCGCGCGCCGGGCCGCCGGGGCGCTCCTCGGCTACGCGGCCGTACGCGCCCTGGGCCTGGTCGCCCTGGCCCTGTGGAGCGCCGCGCGCGACAAGAGCGCGTACCCGCTGCTGACCGCCCGCTGGGACTCCCTGTGGTACGCGCGGGTCGCCGCGAACGGCTACGGCTACCAGGTGCGGCTGCCGAACGGTGACGTCCACTCCGACCTGGCCTTCTTCCCGCTGCTGCCGTGGCTGGAGCGGCTCGGCGCGGCGCTGACGCCGCTGTCGCACGCGGACGCGGGCTTCGTCGTCGGCGCGCTCGCCTCGCTCGCGGCGGCCTGGGGGATCTTCGCGGTCGGTGACCATGTGTACGGCCGCCGCGCCGGGCTCTGCCTGGTGCTGCTGTGGGCGGTGCTGCCGGTCGGGATCGTGCAGTCGATGGCGTACAGCGAGTCGCTGTTCACGGCGCTGGCCGCCTGGTCGCTGTACGCGGTCCTCACCCGCCGCTGGCTGACGGCGGGGACGCTGGCGCTGCTGGCCGGGCTGACCCGGCCGGTGGGGCTGGCGGTCGCGGCGGCGGTGTGGGCGGCCGGCGTTGCGGCATTCGTGCGAACCAGGGGCCCGGCCGCCGCACCTGGCGCGCCTGCCACCGGTCGCGCCCCCGGGGAGGGCGCGCGGTGTGCGCTCGGACTGCTGCTCGCGCCCCTGGGCGCCGCCGGGTACGTGCTGTGGGTCGGGCACCGCACCGGCGGCGGACCGTTCGGCTACCTCGACGTGCAGGCGGGCTGGCGCAACGGGTTCGACGGCGGCTGGGCCTTCGCCCGTTTCGTGGCCGCCATGTTCACGTCGTTCCCGTCGGCCCTGGCGGGCCTGGGCCTGACCGCCGGCGTCGCCCTGGTGATCTGGCTGTACGTCGTCGGCGTACGGCGGCGGCTGCCGCTCCCGCTGCTGGTGTACACGGGGGTCGTCACCGCACTGGCCCTGTGCGCGTCGGGATATTTCGGCTCGAAGCCGCGGCTGCTGCTGCCCGCCTTCCCGCTGCTGCTGCCGCTCGCCGCGGCCCTCGCCCGGCGGCGGACCGCCAGGTCGGCGGCGGTGCTGGGGGTGCTCGCCGTGGCGTCGGCGCTGTACGGGGCGTTCTGGCTGAACGGCTCCGGTCCGCCGTGACCGACGGCGAACACCCTCGGTGAGCACCGGGAGAATTCCACACCAGCATTCGGTGAACGAATTCATAAGCACGATAAAACCGCCGCCTGAAATGATCAAAAGAAATGAAGGCCGCAGTCGGCATGGTCTGCCGAATCCAGGGAATTAGGGCGAGCCCTGAGAGGAATCCCACATCACATCGTCATCACAAAGCCGTTGATTCGGCGGGGACCGGAGCTCACTCGCTGTAACGTCGATTGGGTGCGTACCGAACGGAACCTCACCCGTCTGGACCGGGTGTTCGCGAGACTGGACCGGGAGCCCGAACGGCCGGTCCATCTCGACGTGCCGGCCATGAGCCCGCACAGGATCGCCTTGCTCGCCGGGTTGCTCGCGGTCTACGTCGCGATCGTGTGGGCCGTGGTGATCACCTCCTGGCTGGTCCGGCTGGACTGGCAGGTCATGTTCTTCCGGCCGTACCAGCAGTGGCCGGAGATCCACGCCTTCGTCGACTACTACGTGGTGCTGGGCCAGCGCGGCCCCACCGCGGTGATGGTCGCCGCCTGGCTGGGCTGGCGCTCCTGGCGGCAGCACACGCTGCGGCCGCTGCTCGCGCTGGGCGCCTCGCTGCTGCTGCTGAACATCACCGTGGGCGCCGCCAAGTACGGCATGGGCCGCCTCGGCCCGCACTACGCGGTCACCGTCGGGGCCAACGAGATGTGGTCCGGCGGCGATATATTTCCGAGCGGTCACACCGCGAACGCCGTGGTGACCTGGGGCATCCTGGCCTATCTGGCCTCCACGCCCAGGGCCCGCCGCTGGCTGTCCGCCCTGTCCGCGGTCACCTCGCTGGGCGTCGGGATGTCCACCGTGTACCTCGGTACGCACTGGCTGAGCGATGTGGTCCTCGGCTGGATCGCGGGGCTGCTGGTCCTGCTGGCCCTGCCGTGGTGCGAGCCGCTGATCGCCCGCTGCGAGTCCTGGCTCCTGAGCCTGCGCGACCGGCTCGCGGCCCGCCCCGGCCGGACCGCCGCCGCGTCCCGTCCGGTGGTGCTCGCCCCGGCCGCCGCCGACCAGGACGCCCCGGCCCGCGAGCCGGTCGCCACGGCCCGTTCCGCCCGGGCGGCGCCGGTCTACCTGGCCCCCGGCCCGCACAGCACCCGCGCGGAGCGCTCGCCGGTCACCCCGGCCGGCAGCCGCCGCCCGCCGCACTCCGACCGCCATCCCCGGGGCACCACCTCCCCCGCCCACCCGGTCTCGGGCGGCTGACCACCCGCCCGGTACGCACTCGTCGGCCCCGGCTCCCGTACAGGGAACCGGGGCCGACGCCGTGTCTCAGCAGCCCCGCCTCAGCCCTTCCAGGCCCGTGCCACGCGGCCGTCGCGCACCTCGAAGTTGAGCCGGCCCACCCGGTACTCCATGGTGATGATCGCGCCGGGCGGCAGCGACCGCACGGCCGTCCATCCCCGTTCGCGCGCGCGCTCCTCGGCCGCGTCCGCGGCCAGGCCGAGGTAAGCGTCCGGACTGTCCTGGGGTTCGCCCGAGGGGGTCGGAATCGGTGCCATGCCGCCACGCTATGCCCTGGTTCCCGGCCGGGGAAGCCCGGGCCGGTAACCGGTTCGGCGGCCCGTCCCCGTCACACTTCTGTCACAGATCACGCTGTGCGTTCTGGCGGAACTCCGTCACCCGGACGAGCGGTTCTCACCCACTTTCGCGGGACTGTCGCGGCACTGCCGGGGGAATTCCCGCGCGCACTTCCGCGAGGTCCACGCAAGTCCTCGCGCGAGTCCGCACCGGAAGCGTTCCAGCCCTTCGAATAGCCGAGCGAAAAAGGCCGGACAAGAGCCGGCCAAAAGTCCCCGGGCAACTCCGCATTCCGGCCCCGGTGCTTCCTCGGCGGCCCCCGGAATGCGGCGCCGGACCCGGGCCGCGCGCACATCACCGCCGTACGCCCCCTGTCGGCCGGCCGGTGCCGCGAGCATCATGGCGTGGGCGCGGCGGGACCGGGAGGCGACGACGAAGGGGCGGGCGATGGGAACGCAGACCTTGGGGGCCACGGCGCAGCCGGTGCGCGCCGAGCGGCGGGGACGGGTGGTGGTGGACTGGCTGACCACCACCGACCACAAGAAGATCGGCCACCTCTACCTGATCACGTCGTTCCTGTTCTTTCTGATCGCGGGTGTCATGGCCCTGATGATGCGGGCCGAGCTGGCCCGGCCGGGGCTCCAGCTCGTCGACAACCAGCAGTTCAACCAGCTCTTCACGATGCACGGCACGATCATGCTGCTGCTGTTCGCGACGCCGAGTTTCGCGGGCTTCGCCAATGAGCTGATGCCGCTCCAGATCGGCGCCCCCGACGTCGCCTTCCCACGGCTGAACATGCTGTCGTACTGGCTGTTCCTGTTCGGCGGGCTGATCGTGCTCGGCTCGCTGCTGACGCCGAGCGGGCCGGCCGCCTTCGGCTGGTTCGCCTACGCGCCGCTCAACAGCCAGGTGTACTCCCCCGGCATCGGCGCCGACCTGTGGATCATGGGCCTGGCACTGTCGGGGTTCGGGACGATCCTCGGCGCGGTCAACTTCCTCACCACCATCATCGGGATGCGCGCCCCGGGCATGACCATGTTCCGGATGCCGATCTTCGTCTGGAACACCCTGTTCACGTCGATCCTGATCCTGCTGGCCTTCCCGGTGCTGGCCGCCGCGCTGCTGGTGCTGGAGGCGGACCGGCGGTTCGGCAGCCAGGTGTTCGCCTCGGGCAACGGCGGCGCGCTGCTGTGGCAGCACCTGTTCTGGTTCTTCGGCCATCCCGAGGTCTACATCATCGCGCTGCCGTTCTTCGGGATCATCAGCGAGATCATCCCGGTCTTCGCCCGCAAGCCGCTGTTCGGCTATCTGACGCTGGTGGCGGCGACGATGGCGATCACCGGTCTGTCGGTGGTGGTGTGGGCGCACCACATGTTCGTCACGGGCGCGGTACTGCTGCCGTTCTTCTCCTTCCTGAGCTTCCTCATCGCGGTGCCGACGGGTGTGAAGTTCTTCAACTGGACCGGCACCATGCTCAAGGGCTCGCTCTCCTTCGAGACGCCGATGCTGTGGGCGACGGGCTTTTTGATGTCGTTCCTGTTCGGCGGGCTGACGGGGGTGATCCTGGCGTCGCCGCCGCTGGACTTCCACGTCAGTGACACCTACTTCGTGGTCGCCCACTTCCACTACGTCGTCTTCGGCACCGTCGTCTTCGCGACCTTCGCCGGCTTCTACTTCTGGTGGCCCAAGTTCACCGGGAAGATGCTGGACGAGCGGCTCGGCAAGATCCAGTTCTGGACGCTGTTCGTGGGCTTCCACACCACGTTCCTGGTGCAGCACTGGCTGGGCGCGGAGGGCATGCCCCGCCGGTACGCCGACTATCTGGCCGCCGACGGCTTCACCGCGCTGAACACGCTCTCCACCATCGGCGCGTTCCTGCTCGGCTTCTCCACGCTGCCGTTCCTCTACAACGTGTGGAAGACCGCGAAGTACGGCAGGAAGGTGGACGTCGACGACCCCTGGGGCTTCGGCCGTTCGCTGGAGTGGGCGACCTCCTGCCCGCCGCCCCGGCACAACTTCACCACGCTGCCCCGCATCCGCTCCGAGTCGCCCGCCTTCGACCTGCACCATCCGGCGTACGCGGGACAGGCCCCGCAGCCCGAGCCGAAGCGGCACCAGGCCGGCGCCGAGGAGCCCTGACCGGTCTTTTTCAGCCACCCCATTCATTCCCCGATTTCCTGATTTGTCGACCCGTCGCCGAAGCGACGAACGACCCGCCGAACCGCCTCAACTCCCTTGTCTGATAGCGGACTTGACGCACCGGCCCGGAGGCTGTCCGGCGGGTGCCGGTGCGCGTCGGTCGGTTCGATTCCGTTCGCCGCCGGGCGTGACTCCCGCCACGGATCACCCGTTGTCTTCTGCATGAGCCGGGGACCCACCCGGACCGCGGGCCGGGAAACCCGGCCTCGCCACGTACGCATCCCGAGGGAGCCACCCGTGCCGCGCATGCTCGACGTCAGCGACGAGGTACGCGCCGAGATCGGCGACGAAGAAGCCGACCGCCTGCTCGCCGGAGAGACCGCCCCGGGCAGTTACGACTGCACGTCCTGCCGCACCCCGGGCGACTGCGAGCAGGAGCGCACCAGCACCGTCCTGTTCATCGGGGACGAGACCGCCGTCCTCGCCTTCGCCCACGCCGGCTGTCTGCCCTCCCAGGTCGTGAAGGTGACCGAGGAGCAGCTCCAGGGGGCCGTGAAGTCCATCAGCGGCGGCGGCCCGCTCGGCGGCGAGCCGCAGCCGGAGAAGGCCGTGCCCGAACAGGCGGTGCTCGGCGTGACCAGCGGACTGATCCTGATCGCCGGGGAACTGCACCCGGCCCTGGTCGTGGAGCCGACCGCGCCCGTGGTGCGGCCCGGCACCAACGGCACCTCCGACGAGTTCCTGCCGCTGCTGATCGAGCAGGGGTTCCTGCCGGTCACCGAGCTGTCCACGGTGCCGCCGGTGCTGCACGGCTGGTCGGTACTGCTCGCGGTGGGCCAGCTGCACGCGGTGCTCCAGCCGGGGGCCGGCGACGGCCGGCCGGTGGCCTGGTGGCAGGCGCACCAGCCGCTCCAGGTGACCGAGGGCTGGCGGACGGCCGCCAACAAGCACCAGCAGGTCCTGATGTTCGCCGCGCCGGTCGGCTCGATCGGCCGGCAGCCGCGCGAGGACCTGCTGCGGGACGCGCTGGACAAGGCGGCGGCGGGCGGCCGGCTGGTCGCGGCGGCGCTGCCGCTGGCGGGCACCTGAGCGCCCGGCCCGCCCCCTGCCCGCCCGGCCGTGCCGGCCCCGCGCCCGGCGAAGACGCACTGCTCAGCCGCATCTCTTCGGCCGCGGGGTCGTTTGCACGAATGTGCACACATACGACGCCTTCCACCGCCAGGGCGGCCCCTCGGCCACGCCGATCTACGACGCGCTCTACAACGAGTACGTCCGGTCCTTCCGCGCGCTGCCGGGCGACCGCAGCGGCGAGGAGCAGCTGAGGTTCGTCTCCTTCCGGCACATCCCGCGGGGCAGGGGCTCGTACAGCGCCTACAGCGCGGGCGCGCACAGCGCCCGGCTCGGCATGCACCACGTCCCGGCCGCGCTGCCACCGGCCCCGCGCCGAGGCGCCTGACAGCGGACAGTACGAAGGGGGGCGGGCCCGGTCGCCGGGCCCGCCCCCCTTCGTACTGTCCGTACTGTCCGTACCGCTGTCGCGGTTACTTCTTCTTCGCGCCGCGCTTCTCGCGCACCCGCACCGAGATGTGGATCGGCGTGCCCTCGAAGCTGAACTCCTCGCGCAGTCGGCGCTCGATGAACCGGCGGTAGCCGGCCTCGATGAACCCGGAGGCGAACAGCACGAACCGCGGCGGCCGGGTGCCCGCCTGGGTGCCGAACAGGATGCGCGGCTGCTTGCCGCCCCGCACCGGGTGCGGGTGGGCGGCGACCAGCTCGCCCAGGAAGGCGTTCAGCCGTCCCGTCGGCACCCGGGTCTCCCAGCCCGCCAGGGCCGTCTCGATCGCGGGGACCAGCTTCTCCATGTGCCGCCCGGTGCGCGCCGAGACGTTGACCCGGGGCGCCCAGGCGACCTGGCCGAGCTCGGTCTCGATCTCCCGCTCCAGGTAGTAGCGGCGCTCCTCGTCCAGGGTGTCCCACTTGTTGAAGGCGAGGACGACCGCGCGGCCCGCCTCGACCGCCATGGTGACGATCCGCTGGTCCTGCACGGAGATGGAGTCGCAGGCGTCCAGCAGGATGACCGCCACCTCGGCCTTCTCGACCGCGGCGGCGGTGCGCAGCGAGGCGTAGTAGTCGGCGCCCTGCTGGAGGTGGACCCGCTTGCGGATGCCCGCGGTGTCGACGAACTTCCAGGTCACGCCGCCCAGTTCGATCAGCTCGTCGACCGGGTCGCGGGTGGTGCCGGCCAGCTCGTTGACGACGACGCGCTCCTCGCCGGCCACCTTGTTGAGCAGCGAGGACTTGCCGACGTTGGGGCGGCCGATCAGGGCGATGCGGCGCGGGCCGCCGACCGCCGTGCCGAAGCTCTGCTCCGGGGCCTCGGGCAGCGCCTCCAGGACCTTGTCCAGCATGTCGCCGGTGCCCCGGCCGTGCAGCGCGGAGACCGGCTGCGGCTCGCCGAGCCCGAGCGACCACAGGTACGCCGCGTCGGCCTCGCCGCTCGGGCCGTCCACCTTGTTGGCGCACAGCACGACCGGCTTGCCGGCCTTGCGCAGCAGCCGTACCACCGCCTCGTCGGTGTCGGTGGCGCCGACCTTGGCGTCCACCACGAAGACCACCGCGTCGGCGGCCTCGATGGCGTACTCGGCCTGCGCGGCCACCGAGGCGTCGATGCCGAGGACGTCCTGCTCCCAGCCGCCGGTGTCGACGACCTTGAAGCGGCGGCCGGCCCACTCGGCCTCGTAGGTGACGCGGTCGCGGGTGACGCCCGGCTTGTCCTCGACGACCGCCTCGCGGCGGCCGATGATCCGGTTGACCAGTGTCGACTTGCCGACATTGGGGCGGCCGACGACGGCGAGGACGGGCAGCGGGCCGTGCCCGGCCGCCTCGATGGCGCCCTCGACGTCCTCGACGTCGAAGCCCTCTTCCGCGGCGAGCTCCATGAACCGCTCGTACTCGGCGTCGCCAAGCGCCCCGTGGTCGTGCTCCTCGCCCGAGCCGCCGGAGTGGATGTCGTCGTTCATGAAGTCCGTACCTCGTTCATCGTGGTGATCGGTGGCACCCCTGTACCGGGTGATCCACTACTCAAGTGTTACCTAGCGTCCGGTGAGACGCCTGGCGGTTTCCAGGTGCGCGGTGAGCTGCTTCTGGATGCGCTCGGTCGCCTCGTCCAGCGCCTTGCGGGTGCGCCGCCCACTGCCGTCGCCCGCGTCGAACGGGTCACCGAAGACCACGTCGATCCGCGAGCGCAGCGGGGGCAGCGCCGGTATCAACCGTCCGGGCCGGCCGGAACTTCCCAGCACCGCCACCGGCACGACCGGCGCCCCGCCGCGGACCGCGAAGTACGCCAGGCCGGCGCGCAGCGCGGCGAAGTCGCCCTCGCCCCGGGTGCCCTCCGGGAAGATGCCGAGCGCGCCGCCGGCCGACAGCACGTCCAGCGCCCGGGTGATCGCCGTGCGGTCGGTGCCGGTGCGGTCCACCTTGACCTGGCCGATGCCGGTCAGGAAGGGGTCCAGCGGGCCGACGAACGCCTCCTTCTTGATCAGGAAGTGCGTCGGCCGCGGGGCCACGCCCATGACCATCGGGCCGTCTATGTTGTGCGAGTGGTTGACGGCGAAGATCACCGGGCCGGCGGCGGGCACCTTCCAGGCGCCCAGCACCCGGGGCCGGAACAGCCCGTACATCAGGCCGACGCCGATGCGCCGCCCGACTTCGGCACCCCGCTCGGAGGGCTGTGTCACTTGGCCGCCCGCTTCTCCTCGACGAGGGTGACGACACACTCGATGACCTGCGGGAGGGTGAGGTCGGTGGTGTCCACCTCGAACGCGTCGCCGGCCTTGGCCAGCGGGGAGACCTTGCGGCTGGAGTCGGCGGCGTCGCGCTGGGCCAGCGCCTCCTGGGTCGCCTTGACGTCGGCGTCCTTCAGCTCGCCGCTGCGGCGGGCGGCGCGGGCCTCGGCGGAGGCGGTGAGGAAGATCTTCAGGTCGGCGTCCGGCAGCACGGTGGTGCCGATGTCCCGGCCCTCGACGACGATGCCGGTCACCGCGGAGCCGGCGATCGCCCGCTGCAGCTCGGTGATCCGGGCCCGGATCTCCGGGACCGCGCTGACCGCGCTGACCTTGGCGGTGACCTCCTGGGTGCGGATCGGGCCGGCCACGTCCACGCCGTCGACGGTGATGGTGGGGTTCTGCGGGTCGGTGCCGGAGAGGATCTCGGGCTTCTCGGC
The DNA here is from genome assembly GCF_040639815.1 of Streptomyces sp. NPDC023723. Lineage (NCBI taxonomy): Bacteria > Bacillati > Actinomycetota > Actinomycetes > Kitasatosporales > Streptomycetaceae > Streptomyces > Streptomyces sp. NPDC023723. The sequence continues at coordinate 8,157 of NZ_JBFAAP010000021.1, read as the reverse complement.
CGCCGCCGCGACGGCCCGCGGGTCGGCGGTGTCGATGCCGTTGGTCACCATCCACCAGGTGATCGCCCGGTACTGGGCGCCGGTGTCCAGGTAGCTGAGGCCGAGCTGTGCGGCGACCGCCTTCGACGTGCTCGACTTGCCCGTGCCGGAGGGCCCGTCGATGGCGACAATCACTGCCGGGGCGGTCGGGGCGGCGCCGTTTTCCACGAGGGGACACCTTCCTGGTGCGGTGGGGTGAGGTGGTCACTGGGGTTGCGGGGACGCACCCGCGCCCCCGCACCAGGTTACTGGCTCCCCACCGCGCCTCGGACCGGCCTGTGGACAAGGCCGGTCACTGCCGGATCGCCCAGCCCCGTTCCCGCAGCGCGGCCGTCAGCGCGGTGGCCGCCTTCGGCTCGACCATCAGCTGCACCAGACCGGCCTGCTGGCCGGTGGCGTGCTCGATCCGTACGTCCTCGATGTTGACGCCGGCCTGTCCGGCGTCCGCGAAGATCCGGGCGAGCTGGCCCGGCTGGTCGTCGATGTGGACGGCGACGGTCTCGTAGACCCGGGGGGCGCTGCCGTGCTTGCCGGGGACCCGGACCTGCCCCGCGTTGCCCCGGCGCAGCGCCTCCTCGACACCGGCGGCGCCCGCGCGGCGCTTGTCGTCGTCGGCGGACTGCAGCGCGCGCAGCGCCCGGACCGTCTGCTCCAGGTCGACGGCGACGTCCCCGAGCAGGTCGGCGACCGGACCGGGGTTGGCGGAGAGGATGTCGATCCACATCGCCGGGTCGGAGGCGGCGATCCGGGTCACGTCCCGGATGCCCTGCCCGCACAGCCGTACGGCGGCCTCCTCGGCGTGCTCCAGGCGGGCTGCGACCAGGCCGGAGACCAGGTGCGGCATGTGCGAGACGAGGGCGACGGCGCGGTCGTGGGCGTCGGCGTCCATCACCACCGGGACGGCGCCGCAGAAGGAGACCAGTTCCAGGACCAGGTTCAGTACCTCGGTGTCGGTGTCCCGGGTCGGGGTCAGCACCCAGGGGCGGCCCTCGAACAGGTCGGCGGCGGCGGCCAGCGGGCCGGACTTCTCCCGCCCGGACATGGGGTGCGTACCGAGGTAGGAGGTGAGGTCGAGGCCGAGCGCCTCCAGTTCGCGGCGCGGGCCGCCCTTGACGCTGGCCACGTCGATGTACCCGCGCGCCAGACCGCGCCGCAGCGCGTCGGCGAGCACCGCGGCCACATGGGCGGGCGGCGCCGCCACGATCGCGAGGTCGACGGGTCCGTCCGGGGCCTCGTCGGTGCCGGCGCCGAGCGCGGCGGCGGTGCGGGCCTGCTGCGGGTCGTGGTCGGCGAGGTGCACGGTGACGCCCCGCCGGGTCAGGGCGAGGGCGGCGGAGGTGCCGATCAGCCCGGTGCCGATGACGAGTGCGGACCTCACTGGGCGATGTCCTTGCGCAGGGCCGCCGCGGCACCGAGGTAGACGTGCGCGAGGTCGGCGCGCGGCCGGTCGGACTCGATGTGCGCGAGGACCCGGACGACGCGGGGCATGGCACCCTCGATGTCCAGTTCCTGGGCGCAGATCAGCGGCACGTCGGTGATGCCGAGCTTGCGGGCGGCGGCGGCCGGGAAGTCGCTGTGCAGGTCGGGGGTGGCGGTGAACCAGATGCTGATCAGGTCCTCGGTGGTCAGCCCGTTGCGCTCCAGGACGGCGGTGAGCAGGGCGGACACCTGCTCGTCCATGTGACCGGCCTCGTCCCGCTCCAGCTGGACGGCGCCCCGGACCGCTCGTACCGCCACGTCTCGCTCCTCGTTCGGTGTGCGTATCGGCTCTGTCCGTCCAGCGTAGTCAGCCCGCGCGGAGCCGGTGGACGGCGACCGGTCGCTGAGACGGCGGCGGCGCACCGCGTACGGCGGGGGCGCGTTTTGCCCCGCTGATCCGGGTTGCTTCCTCTTCGGGTGCTTCGGTGCCATGCTCGTGCTCCCCCCCATTTCCCGGAGTGACGACATGCCTCACAGCGCCACGCGCCGCACGATCCTCCTCACCACCGCCGCCACCGCCCTTCCCCTGACGGCGGCCTGCGGCGGCGGGGACGACGACGGCGGCTCCGCCGCGGCCAGCAGTTCCCCGGCCGGCCAGGACCTGGCCAAGGCCGGCGACATCCCGGTCGGCGGCGGCAAGGTCTTCAAGGAGCAGAAGGTGGTGGTGACCCAGCCCGAGAAGGACGACTTCAAAGCGTTCTCGGCGGTCTGCACCCATCAGGGCTGCGTGGTGGCGGACGTGTCCGGCGGCACCATCAACTGTGCCTGCCACGGCAGCAAGTTCGCCATCGCCGACGGCGCGGTCAAGCAGGGGCCGGCCACCGAGCCGCTGCCCGCCGAGCAGATCACGGTGGAGGGAAATTCGGTCCGCCTGGCGTGATCGTCCGCGTAACCTCCCGGGCATGGAATCCCCCGGTCCGGCTGCCGAGACCCTGGTGCGCGACCACACCGTCTACGCCTGTGTGACGGGGTCGCGCGCCTTCGGTCTGGCCACGGCGGACAGCGACACCGACCGCCGGGGCGTGTTCCTCGCCCCCACGCCCCTGTTCTGGCGCTTCGACAAGCCGCCGACGCATGTCGAGGGACCGGCCGAGGAGCAGTTCAGCTGGGAGCTGGAGCGCTTCTGCGAGCTGGCCCTGCGCGCCAACCCCAACATCCTGGAGTGCCTGCACTCCCCGCTGGTGGAACACGCCGACGCCACCGGCCGCGAGCTGCTGGCGCTGCGCGCGGCGTTCCTCTCCCGCCATGTCTACGAATCCTTCACGGGTTACGCCCTCGGCCAGCGCCGCAGGCTGGACGCCGATCTGCGGGTGCACGGCGCCCCGCGCTGGAAGCACGCCATGCACCTGCTGCGGCTGCTGGCGAGCGCCCGCGACCTGCTGCGCACGGGTGTCCTCACGGTCGACGTGGGAGCGGACCGCGAACCGCTGCTCGCGGTGAAGCGCGGCGAGGTGCCGTGGTCCGAGGTGGAGTCCCGGATGACCCGCCTGGCCGAGGAGTGCGAGCGGGCCGCGCGCCGCGGCCCGCTGCCCGCCGAACCGGACCGGCGCCGGATCGAGGACTTCCTGTTCCGCGTCCGCCGCGCCTCCGCCCTCCGCCAGGGCTGAGTCAGGCGTCCCAGAGCGCCCCGAACGCCAGCAGCTCGGACCGGTACTCGATCCGGTCGGCCCAGGCGTCCGGCCACGCGTCGGCGCCCAGGTGGGCCCCCGCGAAGGCGCCCGCGAGGCAGGCTATGGAGTCGGAGTCACCGGAAGTGCAGGCGGCGCGGCGCAGGGCGGTGAGCGGTTCGCCGGGGAAGAGCAGGAAGCACAGCAGCCCGGTGGCGAGGGCCTCCTCCGCGATCCAGCCGGCGCCGGTGGCCAGGCACGGGTCGGTCTCGGGCGAGACCGTGCGCACCGCGTCCCGCAGCCGGTCGAGTACCGCGAGGCATTCGTCCCAGCCCCGGGCGATGAACCGGTCCGGGGCGCCGTCCTCGGCCCGGGTCCACAGGTCACCGAGCCAGCGCTCGTGGTAGCGGACGCGGTTCTCCAGGGCGTAGGACCGCAGCAGCCCGACCAGTCCGGCCGGCTCGGCGCCGTCGGCGAGCAGCCGGACGGCGTGCGCGGTGAGGTCGGCGGCGGCCAGCGCGGTGGGGTGGCCGTGGGTGAGCGCGGCCTGCAACTGGGCGGCACCGGCGCGCTGTTCGTCGCTCAGCCCGGGGAGCAGCCCGAGCGGGGCGACCCGCATGTTGGCGCCGCAGCCCTTGGAGTGGATCTGGCTGGCGTCCTGCCAGGGCCGGTCGGCCCGCTCCAGCAGGGTGCAGGCCCGGATGCAGGTGCCGCCCGGGGCCCGGTTGTTCTCCGGCGACCGGTTCCAGGCGATGAACTCCGCGCGGACCGCCGCGGCCATCGCCGCCGGTGCCGGCACTCCCCGGCCGGCCGCCGTGCGCAGCCCCCGGGCCAGCGCCAGCGTCATCTGGGTGTCGTCGGTGACGTACGCGGGGTCGGGCAGCGCCATCTCCCGCCAGGGGCCGCACTTGGCGAGGATCGACGGCACGTCGTTGAACTCGGTGGGGAAGCCGAGGGCGTCCCCGAGGGCCAGTCCGGTGAGCGTGCCGGAGGCGGCGCGCTTGGTGCGGGTGGTGGTCATGCGGGGTGTCCTTCCCGGGACGGTCGGAGCAGCGGCGGGTGCAGGGCGGTGGCGGGGCCGGCCCGGTACAGGGCGGCGGGTTTGCCCCGGCCGCCGGTCAGCCGGGCGGCGCCCGGCACCGGTTCGACGAAGCCGGGGGTGGCGAGGACCTTGCGGCGGAAGTTGGGCCGGTCCAGGGCCGTGCCCCACACCGTCTCGTAGACCTGCTGGAGCTCGCCGAGGGTGAACTCGGGCGGACAGAAGGCGGTGGCCAGACAGGTGTACTCCAGCTTGGCGCCGACCCGCTCGCGGGCGTCCGCCAGGATCCGGTCGTGGTCGAAGGCGAGGCCGCGCGCTTCGTCGTACGGCGTCCAGCGGGCCTGCGCCGCGTCGCCGCCGCCGCGCGGATCGGGAGGGCCGGGCAGCAGACAGGCGAAGGCGACGGAGACGACCCGCATCCGGGGGTCGCGGCCGGGTTCGCTGTAGGTGCGCAACTGCTCCAGGTGCAGCCCGGTGACGTCCGCGAGGCCGGTCTCCTCGGCCAGTTCGCGCCGGGCCGCCGTCTCCGCCGACTCCGCGGGCAGCAGAAAGCCGCCGGGCAGCGCCCAGCGGCCGGCGTACGGCTCCTGGCCCCGCTCGACGAGCAGCACGTGCAGCGCACCCGCGCGCAGCGTGAGGACCGCGAGGTCGACGGTGACGGCGAAGGGCTCGTAGGCGTGCTTGTCGTAGGCGTGCACGGGCGGCCACCCCCTTAATAGTCACTCCGACTATAAAAGGAGGCGGTCGCCGGTCACAACCCCTACAGGTCGACCTCCTGCATCAGCATCCCGACCTCGGTGTTGGACAGCCGGCGCAGCCAGCCCGACTTCTGGTCGCCCAGGGTGATCGGCCCGAAGGCGACCCGCACCAGCTTGTCGACCGGGAACCCGGCCTCGGCGAGCATCCGCCGCACGATGTGCTTGCGGCCCTCGTGCAGGGTGACCTCGACGAGGTAGTTCTTGCCGGTCTGCTCCACGACCCGGAAGTGGTCCGCCTTGGCGTACCCGTCCTCCAGCTGGATGCCGTCCTTGAGCTGCTTGCCCAGGTCGCGCGGGATCGGGCCGACGATGTGCGCGAGGTAGACCTTCTTCACGCCGTACCGGGGGTGGGTCAGCCGGTGCGCCAGCTCACCGTGGTTGGTGAGCAGGATGACGCCCTCGGTCTCGGTGTCGAGCCGGCCCACGTGGAACAGCCGCGTCTCGCGGTTGGTCACGTAGTCGCCGAGGCACTGCCGGCCCTCGTTGTCCTCCATGGTGGAGACCACGCCGGCGGGCTTGTTCAGCGAGAAGAACTGGTACGACTGGGTGGCGACGGTCAGCCCGTCGACCTTGACCTCGTCCTTCTCCGGGTCGACCCGCTTGCCCTGCTCCAGCACGATCTCGCCGTTGACCTCGACCCGGGCCTGCTCGATCAGCTCCTCGCAGGAACGCCGGGAGCCGTAGCCCGCGCGGGCGAGGACCTTCTGCAGCCGCTCGCCCTCCTGCTCGGCGCCCGGGAAGGTCTTGGGCGGCTTGACGTCCTTCTTGCCGGCGTACCGCTCCCGGTTGCGCTCCTCGGCCCGCGCCTCGTACTCGCGGGAGGTCGCCGGGACGCTGCGACCGCGCTGCTGGGGCTTCTTCGGACCGCCCTTGGCGCCGCCGCGGGCCGCGGGGCCGCGGCCCGACTTCGGACCGTCCTGGGTGGCGCCGGGGCCCACGTCGTAGCGCCGCTCCTCCGGGCGCGGCCGCTTCGGACGGCCGCTGCCGCCCTGCCTGTCGTCACGGTCGTTGCCGGCGCCGCGGTAGTTACCGCGCCCGCCGCCGCTCCCGCCGCGGCCGCCGCTGTTGCCACCACGGCTCCCGCCGTTGTTTCCGCTGCTGTTCCTGCCGCTGCTGCTTCGCATCAAAATTCCGTCTGGTCGTCTGCGTCCTCGGAACCCGGCGCATCGGGTGCGTCCGGATCGAACGACGGAACCCCTTCCAGCGTCTCGGCCTCGATCGCCTCCGCCTCCGGGAGGAAGGGCGCCAGCTCCGGCAGCTCGTCCAGGCCGCGCAGGCCCATCCGCTCCAGGAAGTAGTTCGTCGTCACGTACAGGATCGCACCTGTTTCGGGTTCCGTGCCCGCCTCCTCGACCAGACCGCGCTGGAGGAGGGTGCGCATCACGCCGTCGCAGTTCACGCCGCGTACCGCGGAGACCCGGCTGCGGCTGACCGGCTGGCGGTAGGCGACCACCGCGAGGGTCTCAAGGGCGGCCTGGGTGAGCCGGGCGTGCTGGCCGTCCAGGACGAAGCCCTCGACGGCCGGGGCGTACTCGGGCCGGGTGTAGAACCGCCAGCCGCCGGCCACCAGGCGCAGCTCGAAACCGCGCCGCTGCGCGGTGTACTCGTCGGCCAGCTCGCGCAGGGCGTCCGCGATCCGGCGCCGCGGCCGTTGCAGTATCTTCGCCAGGTGCTCCTCGGTGGCGGGCTCGTCCACGACCATCAGGACCGCCTCCAGAGCGGGTTTGAGGTCGAGCTCCGCGACGCCGGGCGGCCCGGCCGGTACCCCGGTGGCTTCCTCGCTCACGCCTTCTTCTCCTTCGGCTCCTCGGGCGGCCGGTCGAACTCGTCGGTCACCGCCGGCTCGGCGGCCCCGTCCCCGCCGGTCCAGCGCACCAGCAGCTCACCGAGGGCGGTCTCCTGGTCCAGCGCGACGGCCTTCTCCCGGTACAGCTCCAGCAGCGCCAGGAACCGGGCTACGACGGTCAGGGTGTCGTCGGTGTCCGCGACGAGGCTGCGGAAGCTGGCCTCGCCCAGCTCCTTCAGCCGGGCGACCACGATCCCGGCCTGCTCGCGCACGCTGACCAGCGGCGCGTGGATGTGCTCGACGTACACCTGCGGCCTGGGCCTCGGCTGCATCGCCTTGACCGCCAGCCTGGCGAACCCTTCGGCGCCGATGCTGATGACGACGTCCGGCAGCAGTTCGGCGTGGTGCGGCTCCAGACCGACGGTACGGGGGTAGCGGCGGGCCTCGTCGTCCAGGCGCCCGCTGAAGATGTCGGCGATCCGCTTGTAGGCGCGGTACTGGAGGAGGCGGGCGAAGAGCAGGTCGCGGGCCTCCAGGAGGGCCAGGTCGGCCTCGTCCTCGACCTCGGCGACGGGCAGCAGCCGGGCCGCCTTCAGGTCGAGCAGGGTGGCGGCGACGACGAGGAACTCGGTGGTCTGATCCAGGTCCCAGTCCGGCCCGAGCGCCCTGATGTGCGCCATGAACTCGTCGGTCACCTTGGACAGGGCGACCTCGGTGACGTCCATCTTGTGCCGGGAGATCAGCTGGAGCAGCAGATCGAAGGGGCCCTCGAAGTTGGCGAGCCGGACCTTGAAGACCCGGCCGTCGTCATCGCCGTCGGCAGTGTCGTCATCGCGATCGGCCGCCGCGCCGGTGCCGGGGGGCCGCGCCGCCGGTCCGGAGGGCTCCGGGTGCGCGTCCGCGACCCGGCCGTCGCACTCCGCTCCGGGCTCAGCACCCGCCGATCCGCCGACCGCCTCCGGTCCGGGTTCCGGCTCCGCGCGGGAAGCCGGCTCCGGCGCCCGCGTCGGCGGAAGGTCCACCGGGGTCGGTGGGATCGGTGGGGTCGGTGCCGGGGGTCCCCCCGGACCCTGCCCCAGCGCACGGCGCCGACCGCCGAAGGCACCGGCGCGGGGAACGTCGTTGGAGGTCATCGCCTCCGCAGGCTACCGCTACCGCCCGCGCAGCCGTCGTACCAGGATGCTGGCGTCCCCGCGGCTCTCCAGGTCGGCGAGGACCACGGCGACCGCCTCGCGGACGATCCGGCCGCGGTCGACGGCCAGTCCGTGTTCGCCGCGGAGCACCAGCCGGGCGTGCTCCAGGTCCATCAGCTCCTCGGCGGAGACGTACACGGTGATCTTCTCGTCGTGCCGCTCGCGCCCGCTGGGGCGGCGGGCCGCGGCCCGGCCGCGCTTGCCGCGGGGCTGGCCGGCGGCAGCACCTTCCTGCGCCGGGTCCGGGCCCGCCCGC